>DASWAC010000217.1:0-2383 GCA_036391335.1 Ktedonobacterales bacterium | reverse complement strand
CTCGACCCGCTTGATGAGGACGAGATGCGCACACTGGTAAGCCTGCTGCTGCCAGGTGAGAAGGTGCCAAAGCGGTTGCGTGAGGGCATCACCGACAAAGTGGAGGGCAACCCCTTCTTCGCCGAAGAAACGCTGCGCATGCTGCTCGATCGCGGCATGCTCGTCCACGGCGAGGGCGGCGGCTGGCAAGTCGCGCCAGACTTCGCGGCAAGCGGTGAGCTGGCGGACCCTGCCATCCCGGATACGGTGCAGGGTGTGCTGCTGGCACGCATTGATCTGCTCTCGCTGGTGGAGCGCGACGTGTTGCAGCACGCCAGCGTCTTTGGTCGCTATTACTGGGCCAGTGCCCTCACCGCGGTAGCCACGCACCTGGCCGAGGTTGATCTGGCGGCGGTGCTACGCGCACTGCAGGGCCGTGACCTGATCCGGGTGAGCGAGCATGCGCGGGCCAGCATCGCGCCGGCGGATGAGCCGGTCTATACCTTCAACCACGCACTCATCCGCGAGGTGGTCTATGGCACCATCGTGCGCACACGGCGCGCCCAAGAGCACGCGCGGGTGGCCGAGGTGCTCGAGCAGATGGCGGGGAGCCGCGTCGCGGGCATCAGCGAGCTGCTGGCCTGGCACTATCACGAATACTACATCCAGGGCAATATCTATCGCTCACGCAACGCCACCAAGCGCGCGGCGGTTCGTGAGAAGGTGCTGGGCTATCTCACGCTGGCCGGGGATGAGTCCGCCGCCCGCTATGCACCTATGCCGGCTGACCGCTTCTATTCAGACGCCATCGCGCTGCTGGTGAGTGACGGCCTCCCCGCTGACCTGCCACGGCGGGTGGATCTGCTCATCAAGCGGGCCCATGCTCGCGCCAACGCGCGCCACTTCGACGACGCCTGGGGTGATTATCACGACGCGCTCGACCTGTGGGCGAGCCGCCCGATGAGTGACATGGATGAGGAGCAGGCGCAGCGCTGGCGCTGGCTGGGCGTCAGCCTCTACACCTGGCTCGTCTTGCTGCCCACGCGCACTGGCGGGGTCTTCTCGCACCGCCCCAGGCGCGAGCAGCTGCTGAGTTATCTCGGGGCGGCCCACCGGCTGGCGGATGAGGCAGGGCGGCACGACACCGCTGAATATGCGGCGCTCCTGACCGCACAGTCCTTCTTCTGGTGGTCATGGCCCGAGCGCCGGGGCGAGCGCGAGCTGCTGGATGCGCTGCGCGGGGCCCGCGAGGCGGTGCGAATTCAAGAGGAGCTGGGCAACGCGCACGAGGCGTCTGAGGCGCTCGATGCGCTGGGCAATGTGCTCGCGGCCACTACAGACCTGCGCGGCTATATGGAGTCACAGCTGAGGCGTCTCGACTGGGCCGAGCAGATCAAAGATCCCAACGAGCTGGTAGATATCCACTCTGAGGTGAGCCTCGCCGCGGAGCTGAGCAGCGACTTCTCCACTGCGATCCGACATGGCGAGCAGGCGCTGGCAATCGCCCACCAGGCGGACTCGGCCGTCCTAGGCGCGCAGGCGTTGCGCAGCCTGGTGCTGGCCTATGTCGAGTGCGACCACTACCATGCCGCGCTGGAGCTCGAAGGCGAGTATCGCGAGTCCCTCAGCCACAGTCGCAAGCCCGGCTCGGGCCGCCAGGCATGGGCGATGCTGGCGCTGGCACTGGCGGCGATGCGCTTGGGCCAGATCGAGCGCGCCGAAGAGATCATCGAGCGGGCAAGGGCTCGCACGCTCGGCCGCGTGCGCCACGATGAGCGCCAGCAATACATCGAGCTGCTGCGCGCGCGACTGGCGCTAGAGCGCGGCCTGCAGGCCGAGGCCAAGCGGATCATGCTCGACGCGGAGGCACTGCGATCGGGCCGGTTCATTCTGGCGGCGCTGCTAGCAGAGCTGACGGAGCTGAGCGCGCGCGAGGGAGACCGCGAGACCTATGACCGTTTCGCCGCGCAGGCGCAAGAGCTCGGCTGGCGCTCCGGTGCGCGCAAGGCGCTCGCGCAGACGATTCGCGCGCGGGCCATCGTCGCCATCGAGGCGCGGGCCTGGGACGACGCGCTGGCCGATATCGCGAGCGCGCTTCAATCGTATGAAGATTTAGGGACGCACTGGGAAGAGGGGCGCACGCGCTACCTGATGGCTGGGCTCTACCGGCAGCGACGAGCCGCGGGTGATGCCGAGCGCGAGGCCGCTGAGCTGGCCCGAGCGCTGGAGCTCTTCCAGGAGGTGGGAGCGGTGGGCGAGATGGCGCGGGTGCGTGCCGCGATGGGCGGCGGCGAGATCGACTTTTCGTGATGCGCGGTGAGCATGCCAATGAATTCACTCATGCGGTCGGCCTTCTGCAACCTCTGCGGTGCGAAGCTGAGCGGGCGCTATGTCCGCTATGAGA
>DASWAC010000216.1:0-7287 GCA_036391335.1 Ktedonobacterales bacterium | reverse complement strand
GGGGCTCCCCTCGTCGAGGGTGATGATCGGAGGGGGGCTCGCCGGGGGATGACGTGGCTGCATGAGGGTCTCCTTCTTGTGCTGATAACTGTTATAGCACACATAGCACACTGTATGCCACTCACGCGTCGCGGTCGCCTTGCCATGCCTGCTGTTGCCATCTGGCCCCAGGCCTGCTAGGCTAGGGGATGATGCGTCCATCGCGATAGGTGTGTTACACTCGCGTGGGCGTGACCACTGCCGCATGCCATGGGCAGGGTGCGCGCGATGGCCCCGGCATGGATGGCCACGGCCTGTGGAACTTTCTGGAGGCATAGCGCATGAGCAGAGGTGACTGGGACGACGCTAGCAGGGCGCGGCCACCACGACGGCGCTCTATGGATGACGACCCTCGCGGCAGCGGCAGCTCGCGCTATGGCGGCAGCCCTGGCGCGTCGTCCAGTCGTGGTGGCAGCTATGCCGGCGGCTCGCGCATGTCGCCAGATGGCGCTCCCCCGCGTCGCAGTCGCACGTATGATGATGAGCCACCGACACGCCGGTCATCGGCCTCGCGCGTGGACGGGGGCAACGAGATGGGTCCGCCTCGCCGACGTCCCGCCGGGGGGATGGATCCTCGTGGCTCGATGGGTGGGCGCGATCCGCGTGTGTTGCGGCGCGGCCCCAGCTATGATGACGATGAGGATGAAGGCTCGGCTGGCTCGGGGCTCATCAAGGGCCTCGGCATCGTCATGCTCGCCTTCGTGCTGGGCGCTGGCTCGGCCTTTGGCTATTTCAAGATGAACGCTCCAAAGCCGGCGCCCGCGCCGGTCACGACGGTGACACCCACGAAGGTGGCCTCGCCAAGTGTCTCCCCCGCGATCTCGCCCACCGCGACAAAGCATCCCTAAGAATGTGTCTGGGGGCGCGACGTGAGCGCCTCTGGGAAACAGCAGACACTCATGGGAAGCAAGGAGCGAACACCTTCTGCGCGCCCTGCATCAGGGCAATGACCAGTGGGACTAGCCCGCCGAGTGACCGCCGGCGTACGGTGTTATGTCCCGGGCCCATCCGGGGTGATTACTCTGACGCCGAGTGGCGGTAGTACTCAGCGAGGGTGGTGAACGCCACCTTGGGTTCCCAAGGCATGTCGGGGTAGGTGTGACCGTGGCGACCTTCAAGGACCTTGACCACGCCGTAACTGGCCAGGTCAAAGTCCTCACGTGGGTCACTGCGGTGCGGCAGGTCATAGCGCGCGAAGGTATTCACGAACGCGCTATCAACCCCCTCTGCGTCGAAGATGTCGAGGAGCTCGCGCAGGGAGGTGGCCTGCTCTTCCTCGTCGCGGAGGTACGCACCCTTCAACCGGACCGGTTTGCCGTCGTCGCCCCAGTCGACGATGCTATCGCCACGGCCACCCAGGTTGGCCGCGCCACGATAGGTGGTGCACCCGAATTCGGTGATCGCGACGGGCTTCCCCTGTGCGACGAGGGCCCGGATACCCTCGCGATATCGGTCGGCGACCTCGAGCGACCGATAGCCGGCGTCGGTCGAGACGAAGTCGAAGGGGGACCAGTCTATGCCCTCGAACGGAAGGGAGGCGTAGCTGATCTTCCCGCCGAACCGCTCACGGACGACGGCGATGGCCTTGCCGAGGAAGTCATTGACGCGTGCGCGTGCCTGTGGGATCAACTCGCGCGGGCGCTCGGGCGCAGCCAGGAGGGCGAGTCGCTCGTGGAGCGTTGCGCCGGGGAGGAACCCGACCGTAACCAAGCTGAGCTCGGAGCCAGTCAGGAGCACGACCTCAGCACCCACCTGGCGGAGCCGCTCGGCGCGCTCGGCGCAGTCAGCGAGGACCGCAAGCAGCTCGTCGATGGTGAGGTCGTTGGTGAAGGGTGACCACCAGACTTCCAAGCCGGCGGTGGTGGCGTGGGTGGCGGCAATCTCCAGCCGGTCCACGTTGCCACCCGTGATGCGCACCGCACTGCAATGCAGGTCGTCGCGGATGATGCGCATCTCGCGCTGGACGATGTCCGGGTTGAAGGGTTCGTGGGTGCTGCTTCCGGCTGAGAGAAAACCGGTATCATACGTGATGCCCTTGCCGCGCATGGGTCGTGCCGTCCTCGCCGCTAGCTGAGACGCAGTCGAGTCTTCCAGCTGGTCTCATGTCCTCGCTCTCTTTCTACTCTATCAACACCGCACAACCTGAGGCTGGCACAACTCGCTCTCGTCTCTGCCTGCCAGCGCGAGCGCCTCGCGAATGCCACTGTGTCTCATGCCCGCCATGTGCTCACTGTGGTATAACCTTGGGTGGCCAGCGACCGCTGGGTCCGCACGAGAGATGACAGAACGTATGGGAGCTATCTGATGGCCGGGCAAGAGACGACTTCAGCACTTGAGACACGACTACGTGACGATATCCGCGAGGCACAGCGGGCACACGACCAGCTTCGCATGGATGCGCTGCGCCTTGCGGTGAACGCGTTCCACCTAGAGGAAGTCGCCCGGACGGATAAGGACCACAAGGCCTTTCGGCAGCCCCTCACCGAGACTGATCGCATCGCCATGCTCGACAAGCAGATCAAGCAGCGCGAGGAGGCGGCGGCGCTCTATCGCCAGGCCGGGCGCACCGAGCTGGTGGAGAAGGAGACGCGTGAGGCCGAGCTGCTGCGCGCCTATATGCCTGCCAAGATGACGGATGACGAGGTGCGCGCCGTCGTCAGTGGCCTCATCGCCCAGCATGGCAAGGTCTTCAACGTGGTGATCAAGCTCGCCCAGCAGGAAACCAAGGGTCGGGCCGAGGGCAAGCGTGTCGCTGAGATCGTGCGCGAGATGGTCAGTTAGCCGCGCCTGAGGCGCATCCACGTGCAGAGGAGTCTCCCATGCGCGCCCACCTGCTGTTGCCGCTCAGCTTGCTATTGGTGGCGGCGCTGGCGAGCTGTAACGTGCCCGCCTCGATTCCAGATGGAGGAAACACCGTGCGAGGCTCTGGAAATGTCATCACCCAGACACGTCAGGTGAGTGGCTTCACCGCGGTGGCGCTCTCGGGCGCCGGCGACCTGCAGATCACACAGACAGGCACGGAGTCCCTGAGCATCGAGGCGGAAGACAACGTCATGCCGCTCATCCTCACCGCCGTGACCAATGGAAAGCTCAACATGGGCTTTGAGCCGAATGTGAATGTGAACCTCACCAAGCCGGTGGTCTTCCATCTCACCGTCAAGGATCTGCGCGAGCTGGATCTCTCCGGCGCGGCTACCGCTACCATCGGCACGCTGACCGCCGACACGCTGACGGTGAGCGTCTCTGGCGCGGGCTCCATCACCTGCACCAGCCTTGCCACGAGCACTCTCACCGCGACCCTTAGCGGCGCGGCCAAGGGAACCGTGAGCGGTGCCGCGACCTCGCAGACAGTGACGATGTCTGGCGCGGGGAACTATCAGGCGGCTGATTTCCTCACCAAAGACACCACGCTGCACATCTCAGGCGCGGGGAACGCCATCGTGGCAGCTTCGGCCACGCTCAACGTGGATATCAGCGGGGTGGGCACCGTCGAGTATATCGGTAGCCCCAAGGTGACCCAGCAGCTCTCCGGCGCGGGCACTGTGCGCAAGCGGGGATGAACAGTCGCCGGCCTGGCTCCCGGCATGTGAGCGCGGGAGCCTCGTGTCGTGTGGCCGCGAGGTCTAGTCGTGCAGGCCGGGAATGAGCCGGTTGCGCTTCTGGCCGAGCCAGAGATAGAGGATCGGGCCAATCACCGGGATGAACCAGAAGACGGCCAGCCACAGAATCTTTTCGAGTGTGGTCAGGCGGTCTGTCAGGATCAACACGGTGCCAATGATGTGACCGACAAAGGGGACGAGCACCGTGATCGCAACGAGGATCAGGTGCCAGATGATGGTGCCGGTGCTTTCACGCCGGGCCGCATCAGGCGCACGGTACGTGTTGGGGGGCTGATAGCCGCCTTGATTCGAGTAGCCGCCCTGGTAGTTTGGTTCGTAGCTCACGTGTGTGTGCCTCCACACTCGGCAGTGGCGAAATGCCTGCGCGCCACCGCGCCAATGATGGTACGCGCGAAATGTCCCCCCGGTTGTGGACATCACGAGAAGCTGAATGAGGCGCGGGCGGGCGCGAAGACCAGATTGTCCGTTCCGCTGAAAGAGACCAGTGGGCAGGTCTCGGTGATCTGGCTGACCGTTCCCTGGCGCAGCGTCACGAAGATGGCCGTCTGTCGTGTCACGCCATCCACCCCTGTGTGCGTGCCACCGCGCTGCTCCCACTTCACTCCACCGATGGTCTCGCCGGGTGCGCCGCTGAGTGACTGGCTGGCCGCGAGCGCATCGGCAATCGCTCTGGCGGAGGTCTCGTCTTTGCCCGCCGGGCGCATCGTCACCCGCAAGCTGCACGTGCCCGCGCCATCGGTCAGCAGCACGCCGTCGCTCTCGGTGGTGGCCACCCACAGCGCGGACCGATTCAGGCTGAAGCGATGCTGCGGATCGTGATAGGTGACCTTGCTGGGCACTGGTGGGGTTGCGGTGACTGTGTGATAGGCCCAGACGCCAAGGCCGAGCACGACCGCCACGATGGCCACATTGCGGGTGACGCGCAGCCACATCGCGTTGCGGGCGCGCCGCTGCTCTGGGGTCAGCGCCGGCCGTCGCGGTCGCTGCTCTTGGGCCGCATAGGTCGCGTTTTCCGATTCGATCGCGGCGACCAGCTCAGGCGGAGGTGGAGGGGATGCGCTCAGCGTGCTCACTGGCTGCGTATTCACGGCGGTCTCACCGATGGGCGCGCCACACGTGAAGCACACCACGGCCCCCTGTGGCCACGTCGCGCCGCAGCGCAGACACGTCGCCGTCGCGGGATTCTCATCGAGCTGCTGCTCGCCCATGGCGCTCCTCCGAGGGGAGCCTCGACCTGATGACTCCCGCTGTATTTTAACCCGAGTTCGACACTGTTGGCGAGCTAGCGACTACGCAGCGAGGGCTGCCACGGATGCATCACTGGTTGCTCTTCGATGGTATAAACGGTCGTCTCGGTTCACATGCACTCAGAGTAAAAGGAGCGTGCTGCTGCCCTTCCAAGCACTTGCTACCAAGGGCCATTCATGCTGCCATATATTTCGCCTCGATCAGTGTCAAGTGTGAGCAACCTCATTGCTCGCTCGCGCCACGTGGAGTAGAGTGGCTTCGAGCCAAACGCGTTGATGCACACATGGAGGAGTCCACAATGGGTATCTTTGGATTGCGACCGCCACGGCGAGTTCCACAGGGTCACTTCCTCGGCCGCGAGCTGAGCCACGAGGCGCACCGGGGATGGAGGAAGCTCGTGCTGGTGCGCCATGGGCAGACCGATTTCAATGTGCAGCATCGCCTTCCAGGGCAGCTCCCGGGCATTCCGCTCAACGCGGAAGGCCAGCAGGAGTCAGTAGCGACCGCGCAGGCGCTGCAAGCCTTGCCGCTGACCGCGATCGTGGCCTCGCCCCTCGAGCGCACACTGGAGACGGCCAGCTACCTCAACAATGGTCGCGACCTGGATATCCGCCAAGAGGTCGATCTGCTCGACACGAATTATGGTCGCTTCAGCGGTCAAAACTGGGATGAGCTAGACGGACGGGATCGCGCCTGGGCGCGCTTCATGAGCGATCCGCTGCATGCGCCAAAGGGAGTGGAGAACTTTGCTCAGGTGCAGCAGCGTGCCGTTCGCGCGGCTGAGCGGTGGCGCTCAATGCCGGAGGTGGGTGAGTGGGTCGCGCTCGTGACCCACGCCGACCTGGTCAAGCTGATTGTCGCCTACTATGTCGCGTTGCCGTTGGCCCATGTGCCGCTGATGAATATTGACAACGCGTCCGTGACCCTCCTGGCGTTTCACCCCGCAGCCGACCGGCGACCCAAGCTCCTTTGCTTCAACTGGACATCACCCGCCTTGTGGCTGGCAGCCGCTAGGACCTGATCACAGGAGGATATCGGGGCTCAGGCGTGGGGGCAAGGCCTACGTGAATGTCGTCCGCTGAGTGAGTAGGCACATGTGAGTTCACTCATAGGATATAGCTCGAATCATCGCGATGTGCGGCGTCGGATGCCAACCGACGACCCGCTGATGAGGAGCCAGGCGAGAGGGTGTTCGCCAACGTCCATGACCGTCCGCCAATGCTGAATTATTCGCGAATCGCGGTTCACCATGGCTCGCCGGCGTCCGCCCTTTCTCAGTGTGGGTTGCAGTTGAATACAGTTGAGGTACAGCGGCCCGTGCTCGCTCGTGGGAGCATCGTCCTCCTTGAAACATTCGCGGGTGCCACGCTCTCTTACCCCATAGAATCAGCATGTGGGCAGTCCGCATGTTTAGCGGTAAGAGTAGCTCATCATGGTGGCACAGCCACAACTAGTTCAGCAGCATGCTGAGGCAGACAGCGCTTCCTATGCGGACCTGAAGCGGCTGATCAAAGCGGATCGGCTCCTCGAGAAGCGCCCCGGCCGTGCCCTGGCGCGCATTATCATCGTGGATGCCTTGGTCGTCACGGCTATCGCAATCTTCATCATCGCACGTGGGGTGTTCTGGCTGGAATGCCTGGACGCGCTGTTTCTCGCGCTCGTGACGACGCAACTGGGCTTTGTCGGACACGACGCGGGGCACCGGCAGCCCTTCGGCCCAACGTACTTCAACGATATCAGTGGGCTTGTCCACGGCAACCTGCTCATCGGGATGAGCTTTTCGTGGTGGCTGGATAAGCATAATCGCCACCATAGCCGCCCCAACGAGGTGGACAGCGATCCTGATATTGATATCCCTATGCTCACGTTCTCGCCAGAAGACGCCGCAAACAAGAGGGGAGTATATCGCTTCATCAGCGCACACCAGGCCCTCTTCTTCTTTCCCCTCCTGACCCTCGTTGCTCTGGATTTGCAGAAGTCGAGTGTGCTGTTCCTCTTGCAAGGGAAGGCACGCTATCAGAAGACGGAGGTCGTGACGCTCCTGGTCCATTATGCCGCCTATTTCGGGTTGATCTTCACCTTCCTGCCGGTCTGGCAGGGGATTGCCTTCGTGCTCATCCACAAGTTAGCGTCAGGCCTCTACTTGGGCTCGGTCTTTGCCCCAAACCATAAAGGCATGCTGCTTACCGAGCACAATTGCCAGATGGACTTCCTGCGGCGACAGGTACTGACGGCGCGCAATGTGCGTGCCGGGCTCCTTACTGACGAGTGGTATGGCGGCCTCAACTATCAGGTCGAGCATCATCTCTTCCCAACCATGCCGCGTGGCAATCTGGCGCAGGCGCAACGGATCGTTCGCGCGTACTGTGCGAAGCATGGG
>DASWAC010000215.1:0-6356 GCA_036391335.1 Ktedonobacterales bacterium | reverse complement strand
CTGGTGACCGGAGTGATCGCGGCGTCGGGCATTGTGGGGGCAATCCTCTGGGGAGCGCTGGCCGAGCGCATTGGCCTGGTGCGACTGACCATATTTGGTCTGCTAGGGATGGGGCTGTGCGTGGCGCTCTACTCGCGGATGACACAGCTGGGGCCGGCGCTGGTCGTGATGGTGGTGGCCGGGCTGACACAAAGCGCGACGAACGTGGGGGCGACCCCAATTCTGATGCGGGTCACTCCACAGGCGATGCTGGGCCGGGTCGTCACGTTGATCCAGCCGGTCTTCTCGCTAATGAGCTTTGGCGCTATCGCGATCTCGGGCTATCTCGCCAGCACCACGCTCGTGGGCCTCGATCTCACCGTCATGGGGGTGCACTTCGGTCCGGTGGACACCGTGCTGTTCGCCGGGGGTGTGCTGATCGTCGTGGGTGCCCTGCTCACGATGCTCCTGCTGGCGGGCTATCGCCTTCCTGCCGCGCCACCCGACGCCGCATAGAGGGAAATCTGCCGGAAAGACCTAGCATGGCTAGACGAGCGCGCGTCACCGTCACTATAATGCGCTGCAGGAGCCGCGCGGGATGGGTCCGGGCGGTGGCATGTAAAGGGGAGTGACTATGGCAAAGGAAAAGGGCCCTGCGCCCAAAGAAAAGAAGAAGCCCAAGAAGGCAAAAACCGCGAAGTAGCCTCATGGGCGATGGGAGGCTGGGATGCTGAATCCGTTTGTGATGGTTGAAGCGTTTCTCGCGTTCATCCTGGCGCTGGCGCTGCATGAGTATGGCCACAGTGTGATGGCCACTGTGCTCGGTGACACCACGCCCTTGCGGAATGGGCGTCTCAGCCTCTCGCCACGCCAGCACATGAGCATGGTCGGCACGCTCGTCGCCATCGCTAGCTCGGTCTCAGTGCTGGGTGGGGTCGGCTGGGGCAAGCCACTGGACTACGACGCGAACCGCATGCGGGTGAATCCGGATGTGGGCACCTTTCTGGTGGGCATCGCTGGCATCGTGACCAATGTGCTCGCCGGCGGCGTCATCGCGATTGGCTTGCGCTTCCTACCGAGCTCGGGCGCGATCAGCCTCCAGTGGCTCCAGGCATGCCCCGGGGCGACAGGCGGCATGCTGCAGAGCTGTCTCGGCACGGTGACGCCGGGCTGGGAGCTACGCATCGAGCAATTCCTGGTGGCCTTTGTCGTTGCGAACTTCATCCTCGCGCTCATCAACCTCATTCCCTGCGCCCCCCTCGATGCCTATACCATCATCTTCGCGTTGCTGCCCGCCGGGCCTGCGATCTGGCTGCGCCGCTATGTGCCGGTGATGGAGCTGCTCCTCCTCGTCTTCTTCTTCCTCATCCCGTACATCCTCGCTTTTGTGCGCATCCCATTCGACCCCAGCGCGATCTTCTCAGGCTGGGCGAAACTGCTCGCATTCTCCATCACGGGGCCCAGCTATGGCTTCTATGACGCGCTCTAGCGCGCCTAGATCTCAGCGCGAAAAGTCTTGCCTAGCTCCGGACCTAACCCGAAATAATGGCGGAAGCTGTAGATGAGCGGGGTCCATCGTGCCGGGGAGATGTGCCGCTCGTCCACGACCAGTGACTGATGCGCATGCACCCGCACGACCTCCACGACGAAGATGAGCGCATCGCCGCCGTCGAGCGGATGCTGAGCTCGCACCCGTGCCTCCAGCTGAAGCTTGCACTCTCGCGCCCGCGGTGGCGCCACGCACTGCGACGCCACCGGAGTCATTCGCGCCACCCCAAACTTATCCGCCTCGAAGCGGAATTGCCCTGCCTTGCCGTCCGGTACAGGATCCCTCCCCGTGAGGGGCGCCAGCCGCTCCACCGCCTCCCAGTGCTCGGGCGAGGGGATGTTCAGCACACACTCACGGGTCCGCGCCAGATTGCGCGCGGTTTGCCCCTGCGTGCCGAGGCCGAGGACGACCTGCTGCCCCAGTGCCCACGCGGATGACATTGGCGCGAGATTCGCCGAGCCATCGGGATTGCAGGTGCTGATGAGCACGACCGGTGTGCCAAAATAGAGGATGGATGGATTGATGACCTGGTGTGAGGCCTCGTGCGGCATGATGACTCCCTCATGGATGAGCTGTGGACTATCTGTCCGGCGGATATTGTATCGCAGGGACATTTCTGCTATCATCGAAATATGAATGCACAACAGCCTGACATCACGAGTGTGACCGCTCTGCTCGGCGAGCCTGCCCGCGCGACGATTCTGCTGGCGCTGCTCTCCGGTGAGGCGCTTCCCGCCAGCGAGCTGGCCCGCCGCTGCCGCCTGACGCCGCAGACGATCTCGTCGCATCTGGCGAAGCTGACACAAGGCGCTCTGGTGAGCGTCAGCCCTCAGGGACGTCATCGCTATTACCGGCTGGCCCGCCCAGAGATCGCCGAGATGCTCGAAGCGATTCAGCGGGTGGCGCCCCGCCAGCCTGTGCGCTCCCTCAGGCAGTCAGACGAGACGAAGGCGCTCTGCCAGGCACGCACCTGTTATGACCACCTCGCGGGCAAGCTGGGGGTCGCCGTCACGCGGTCGCTGCTCGATCGCGGCCTCTTGCGCCCGGAGGGGCGGGTCTTCACGCTGACCGATCGCGGCAAGGCCTGGTGCGACGACCTTGGCTTCGACTGGTCCACCGCGGCCCGGCGGCACCGTGCCTTCGCGACGGCGTGTCTGGACTGGAGTGAGCGGCGCGACCACGTCGGCGGGGCATTCGGCGCGCTCATCGCTGGCGAGTGCTTCGCGCGCGGCTGGATCCGTCGCACCGGCAGGTCGCGGGCCGTCGCCGTGACCCCCGCCGGTCACGACGCGCTCGCCCAGGCATTCGGCTTCGCCGATGACGCGCTCTCGCGACCCGGCGTCGAGGGGTGACGCATATGAAGGCGGGATCTCGGCCGGTAGTTGCCAGGGTGAGCGCGGCGCGCTATCGGGTCTACCAGTTCTTCCGGTCCATCCTCGTGCGTCAGCTCTCGCCAGCGGACCACGATCTCATCGCAGCGACCCTGCCACCACGTGGCCGCACGGTGTTCTATGCGATGTCGCGAAACGACCAGCGCCACAGCGTCACCGTCTGCCGGGCGCTGCTCGACCAGGGCCACCATGATCCCGACCTGCTGGCGGCGGCGCTCTTGCATGACAGTGGGAAAGGTGGTGGGCGCGTGCCCCTGTGGGTGCGGCCACCGGTCGTGCTGCTCAGAGCGCTGGCGCCAGGGGCACTGTGCTGGCTGGCGCGCGAGCCTGGGCCGTGGTATCGCCGCCCGTTCTTTCACGCGTGGCGTCATGCCGAGATCGGCGCGGACCTCGCCGCGAAGGCGGGGCTCTCCCCGGCCACGGTCGAGATCATTCGCACCCATCATGACCCCAATGGTCCCGCGGCCGTGCTGCACGCGGTGGATGACGCCGTCTAGGAGAGGTGACGCCAGCCCATTTGGAGTCACTTTTGACCGTCTTTGCTCGTGCTCCATAGAATGAGCCAACAGCAATGTAGACATGTGGGAGGCCGCGAGATGAAGATGGCACACCGTGCCGCCCTGCGCGCGCCTTCGCCGCCGGCTGATCCGCAGCCACTTCCTACACAGCCGCGGCTCATTCCCTACACCATCCATGTGCCAGGATTCGATGGCCCGCTCGATCTCCTCCTCTCCCTCATCGAGCGCAACCAGCTCGAGATCGTGGCTATCTCACTGGTGGCTGTGACCGACCAATTCATCGACTATCTGCGGTCGTGGGATGAGCCGCCCATGCCGCGCCTCGCTGAGTTTGTGGCCATGGCGGCACGGCTCCTGCTGATCAAGTCGCGCAGCCTGCTGCCACGTGCTCCTCGGCAGGACGAAGAAGATGGCGCGGGCGATCCCCTGGACGACGCGGAGCAGCTACGACGGCACCTTCTGGAATATAAGCTCGCCAAAGAGATTGCCACGGCCCTGCGCGCGCGCGAGCTGGCGGGCTTGCAGACGTTCGCACGGCCTGGGCGGCTCCTCGACGCGGAGGCCTCCATCACGTGGTCACCGCCACAGGTCATCGGGGTGGATGCCGGCGCGCTGGCGCTCACCTTCCGCCGCATCCTGCTGGAGCAGCGCTTCACCCAGCCAGACACGCTGGCACTGCCGACTGTCACGGTGATTGATCGCATCGCGCATATCACGGCGCTCATCACCGAATGTGGCACCATCACGCTGCAGCGTGCGCTGGAGGACGTCACCTCTCGATTGGTCGCGGTAGTCACTTTCGTGGCAATTCTCGAGCTCTGGCATCGCGGACACATCCTCGTGCGGCAAGACGCCCTCTTTGGCCCGATGGATCTCGCGCCCGGCCCACGCTGGGGTCAGACAGATGAAGATGTGCTGGCGAATGCTGGCGCGACGGACGAGCCTGCCGCTGAGGGCTAAGCCTCACGCCGCGCGCGAAGCGCCCATCTCGTGCTTGCGCCGGCGCGCCCTATCGTGTCAGCATGTCCCGCTATCCCCTTGCGCCATGTGCTATGACGTAGGCAGGAGTATCGAATCTGCTTGGGAGGCTATGGATGACCGACACGACGAATGCCACAGTTAGCGCGCAAGACGCCGCCAAGATGGACCCGCGGGCGCGTATTGGCGAGGTGCATCTGACGATCACGAATCTCGACCAATCGCTGGCCTATTATCAGGACCGCATCGGCCTGCGGCTGCATGGGCGCGATGGCGCAGTGGCGCGCATGGGCGCGGGTGGGCCGGACCTGCTGGTGCTGCATGAGAACCCCGAGGCGCGACGGGCGCCGCGCACCACCGGACTCTATCATTTCGCCATCCTCGTGCCCACGCGGCGCGATCTGGGCCTGGTGATCGAGCATATCGCCACGACACGCACGCCACTGCAAGGGGTGGCCGATCATCTCGTCAGCGAGGCGCTCTACCTCGGTGATCCAGATGGCAACGGCATCGAGATCTATCGCGATAGACCGCGCAGCGAGTGGAATTACGACGGGTCCACAGTGCGCATGGCGTCCGATCCGCTCGACTTTGACGGCATCCTCGGTGAGCTAGAGCGCGAGCCGGGCACTTGGGACGGGCTGCCCACCGGAACGACCATTGGGCACGTGCACCTCGAGGTCTCACGCATCCCAGAGACGCAGGCATTCTATCACGATGTGCTGGGCTTCGATGTCATGGCGCAGTGGCACGGAGCGCTCTTTGTCTCAGCCGGTGGCTATCACCATCACCTCGGGCTGAACACCTGGAAGGGTGTCGGCCTGCCGCCCGCGCCAGAGGAGGCCATCGGGCTGAAGTATTTCACCGTCGAGCTTTCCAGCCAGGACGAGGTAAAGCGCGTCGCCGAGCGAGTCAGCGCGGCGGGGCATCCCATCGAGTGGCAGGGTGAGACGCCCGTGGCGCGCGACCCTTCGGGGCATCGCATCATGCTGCGCGCGCAGGCCTAAGTGTAGCGGCTCAGCAGGCGCAAGGCAGTGGACTTGGCCTGTAATAGGCGGCCAGCCACTGCCCGGCTGCTTTGCTGGTGGCAAGGGTATCACCTGCCCAGTTCATCGAGATATCCCAGTGCGGCTGTGAGTTATGCGGCGCGGGCATCTCGCCAGACCAGAAGACGCCATCCCACCAGGAGGCTTGCTGGTCGAAGGTATGCGTCAACGCCTGCATATCGTTGAGCTGCTCATCTTGGTCGGGATCGCTCGGCGGTGTCTGGCCGGGACTCCCATTCGCGCCGGGCAGACTCTCATAGCCGGCGGCAGTGAAGATCACCGGCTTGAAATACTTGTCTGAGACCTTCTGCATGCGCGAGAAGATATCGCCCTCACCATTGCTGTTGTCACCACGGCCATGCCAGATATCGGTGAGCTCATCCGGTGAGACCCCGGCGCGATTGCGCGCCAGCGGGAAATAGGCGGCGATGCCGATGTAGTCTAGCGCATCCCACCAGGTGACGTGCTCGAATTCCCCCTCGTAATACGAGCTGTAGATCAGCTTCCCAGTGTATCTGCCGCCACCGTCGGGGGCGGGCTTGTGTTGATAGGTATTATACCCATCCGTGCGGATCGCGTTGATCACGTGGCGCCACTCGCAATCCCGGCGGCCAATCGTGCAGTTGAGCCGCTCGGCGCCGAGGTTGGTATCAATGCCCTTGGGATCTGCCGCTTGGGTGACGCGATTCCCATCAGCTGTCATGCTGTTGAGCTGATCGCCCATGATGAAGTAGGGCAGTGAATACTTCTGCGAGAGCTGCGCATAGTGCGCCGCAAAGGCGGCATATTGGTCAAACCAGAGCCGCTCGGCATCCACCGCGTTGTACTGTTTCTCGACCTTGCTGCCATAAGGATAGTCATAATAGACATAGTTCGATGGCTGATTATCCCAGGC
>DASWAC010000214.1:0-4418 GCA_036391335.1 Ktedonobacterales bacterium | reverse complement strand
AATGAGGTCCAGCGTCCGTTGCCCCTCGGCGCCGGTCACTCTTGCGCCTGCGAAGGTGAGCCCAGGAGGAACGTTGGCGGGGAGCACCGGCTGAAACGTGAGCGGGGATTGCGCAACCGAGAGGGCCACCGCCGAGCGCATGACCTCCTCACGGCTAGGCGTGACTTGCCTCGCGCCGGGCGCGGTGTCTGGCGGCAGTGAGCCAAGCTGATGGAAGATGAAGAGCGTAAAGGCGATCAGCAAAACGACCGTCGCGGCAGGCATGAATCCCCTCGCGGGTCGGACGCTAGCGGTTGTCTGTGGATGGGCCGGCGGATCGAGGAGTCTGCGTGACGTGAGCGATGGCACAGCCGGCACAGCGGATTCCTCTGCGTGCCGCCGGCGCGATGCGGCCAGAACACGCGCAAACACTTCAGGCGATGGCGCCGTCTGGGGCAGCCGCGACAGCACGGCATCCACCGTGCGGTGCCGCTCGACGATGGCGCGACAGGCGGGGCACCCGGCCAGATGGGTCTCGACCTCCGCATACTCAGGCGGGCCAAGCTGATCATCGGCATAGGCTTCGAGCAACAGGCGCAGGCGCTCACACTCCGCTGGAGGACGCTGGCTCATTGGATTTTCCTCCTGGCGCGCTCATAGAGCGCGGCGAACTGGCTGCGTGCCCGGCTGAGGCGCACGGCGGCGGCTCCCGGCGAGATGCCCAGCACGTCAGCGATCTCGCGATAGCTAAATCCCTGCACACTATGCAGCAGCAAGCATACGCGCGCCTGCTCGCCAAGCTGGGCCATCACACTGGCGATCTCGTCACGCTCGGCGACCCCATCAATCGCGGCAGCACTCTGCGGCTCTGGGATGCCCGGCTGCCACTCGCCCTCTGGGGCATCCAGCGGGACGGCGACGCCAAAGATCGCGCGGGCTCGCGTGCGACGGCGCAAGACATCCATGCAGAGGTTGGTCGCGATGCGATAGAGCCAGCCCTTCAGCCGGGCGACGTCACGCAGGCCCTCCAGGTGCCCACAGGCGCGGATGAATGTCTCTTGCGTGATATCGTCGGCATCCTCATTCGTGCCCAGCAGATGATAGGCCAGCGTGTGGATCCCGGCGGCGTGCGCGGCGTAGGCATCCACCAGCGCCGCCTCGGCGGCACGGGGAAGGGATGCCGTGTTCTCATCCGCGGTCGGCATCGTCACCTTCCCCTGCCAGGCCAGATCTGGCCATATCTTCTGTTGCTTGCGCGGCAGGTGAGCCGGGATTTCGAGGGCCATGCGCACCCCCACAGGCAGGCGGCTTCTCAGAGACACCGTGTCTCCTTACCCTCCAAGACGCGCCAGCGAGAATATTTTTACTGACTCACCTACTATGCTCGCGATTCTCTCATGAAACGCGTAGCAGTGGCAGTGCTCGCGCACATTTTGCTCTGCCGTCACCTCGTCTCAGTCACCCAGCAGCGATGGCAGCCGCATGGCGAGGCGCATATCGCCCTTGATGCGCAAGCGGCCTCTCAGCACAGCCAGCCGCGCGTTGAGCTTCTGTCCGGCGATGCGCGCCCAATCCTCCGCCTGGCATGAGATCGTCAGCGCCGGGGCCAGCGCCTGCCCGCGATGCACCGTGCCCCGGCCGTCGTGCGCCACCAGATACCACGGCGCCGCATCCGGGAAGCTCCACTGAATCGGGCCGGGCAAATCGAGGTGTGAGCTCATGTTGACCACGCGCTCCAACCCGTCAAAGAGCAGATCCATCACCGATTCATCCAGTCGCAGCGGCGCCGCGTCACCCAGCACGCCGGCATAGAGCAGCGTCAGCGCGCGACGGGCCTGCTCATCGGGACTCAGCCCGCCGCCGACCTGCACCAGCGAGCGTACAGTGCCAGGGTCTATGCCGACACGGGTGAGCTTCGACTGCAGCGAGCGCAGGCCAAAGGCGTAGATATCGGCCATCTCGAAGCCAAAGCAGCGCGCGTAGTCCTGATCGAGGTTTGGCGGGACGAAGACCCCGATGACCCACGGCAGCACCTTGTTGAGGGTGCGCACGAGATCATGCCGCAGGTCGGGCGCCTCGGCCACCAGCTCAGTGAGCACCTGAATGCCGAAAGCCATGTGCCGCGACTCATCACGCGAGATGCGCGCGATGCCCTCCGAGAAGCCCGGCAGCAGACCGCGGCGCGCCAGATAGGCGCGGATGAAATGCTGGCTGGGATGCGCCATCGTGCCTTCAACGATGAGATGATAGAGCAAGACACTGCGGGCGAGCAGCAGGCGGTCTTGCGGGCGCTGCCGCAGGCGATCCGTCACGCTATCCAGCTCGGCAAAGACCTGGCGAAAGCCCGTCGTCAGCTCGGAGTCCACCGCGTCGAGGGTGGTGGCCATGTCGCGGCCATCGCCCAGCACCTCACGCATGAAGCGGCTGAAGAAGACATGGTGCCGGGCCTCGTCAACTATCTGCGTGGTGACGAAGACCCGCTGCTCTTGAGTCCACAGCGCGCCCACGAAGGGCGCCAGGGTGCGAGCCACGGCTTCCTCACCGTGGAGGAAGAGGGCATAGTTCCAGCGGGCGGCGGCACGCTGCTTGGCGCTGAGCTTTTTGCGCCAGTCGGTCATGTCGCGCGTGAGGTCAATGTCGTACGCGCTCCAGTTATTGTCTTCCCACAGGCGATAGAGACGGGTGTAATCGATCGCGCCGCCACTCGGACGGTCGATCTCCTGCTCCAGCGCGAGTGAGGCGCTCTCCCTCTCGGCGGTGTCGTGTGCCATGTGCGGGTCCTCTAGACGGCCAATGATTGCAGTGCGGCGCCGCACCTGGCGATGGCATCAGAGCCACCAAATCAGCACCCATTATAGCCAGCAACAGCTCAAATGAGGAGCTATTTGGCCCATTTCGACTGCCCTATGACTCAGTCTGGGTGACCTGCAGCTGCGTGAGCGCTTCCTCCCACAGTTGTCGGTGATCCACCACCATGCCACGCACGTGGGCATAGTCGTTATACAGGCTGAGCCGCCAGTGCCAGTGGCTTCCCTCGCCATGGCGCACCCAGGTCGTGATGGAGGTGTTGAGGGTGTCGAACTCCAGCCGTGGCGGCGGCACGAGCACGCCAGCGCTGAAATGCGCGATGAGTGAGGCGTCTATGAAGCCGCCGTGGGTGAGCATCACGAGCGTCTTACCCTCGTGCGTGGTGGCCAGCCGATTGAGCGCCGTCCCCACACGCAGCACAAATTGCGCCCAATATTCCCCGCCGGGTGAGATCGGCTTGAACGGGTGCCGGCGAAAGCCCGGAACGCCGTAACGTTTGATCACCGTGGCGATCGACTCGCCATCTGCCTCACCCACGCGCACTTCTTCCAGGTCGGGCTCGATCTCGATGTCGAGGCCAAACACAGGCTGGATGATCTGAGCCGTCTCGCGTGCCCGTGGCAGCGGGCTGCTCAGGAAGGCGTCTGGGGTGAGCTCGCCGCTGGCCGCCAGGCGATCTCGCAGCTTGGCCGCTTGCTGGCGACCCAGCTCGGTTAGGCCACGGTCGCCTTTCATGCCGGCCACAGGGCCGGTAGGATCTACATTTGTGTATGCCTCAGCATGGCGAATGAGATGGAGTGTCGTCGTGGGCACGGGAGGAGCTCCTTTCAGCAGGCACAGGTCACGGGCGCGCCGGCGAGTGCGGCGGACCGGGCAGCACAATGGTGGGCAGCAGGTCGGTCAGCTCGGACAGATAGCCTAACGGCTCGGTGGCGAAGCGGCGTCGTGGGACCTTCACCTGCCCCAGCGAGACCACGGCATCCGAGCGATAGCGCTTGAAGAGGCTCACGCGATCAACCGCCGCGACCCCTCGCAGCTTGAAGATGACCTCGGCGTCACGCTCCGTCACAGACTCGAAGCCCAGCGAGCCGGCCACCAGCTTGAGCCGCACCAGCGCCAGCAGTGCGCGCACGTCATCCGGCGGCGGGCCGAAGCGGTCGGTCATCTCGGCCTCCACGGCCTCCAGGTCCGCTTGATCGGTGAGGTGCGCCAGCCGCTGATAGAAGCTCAGCTTGAGCGTGCGATCGTTGATATAGTCGTCGCCAATCAGCGCGCTCACCGGCAGCTCGATCTGCACCGGCGCCACGACAGGCCGCGGCGCGACCTCGCCCTGCATCTCGCCGATCGTCTCGGCCAGCATCCGTGTGTAGAGGTCGAAGCCAACCGCCGACGCAAAGCCGGATTGCTCGGTGCCGAGCAGGTTCCCCGCGCCGCGAAGCTCCAGATCGGCCAGCGCGATGCGAAAGCCGGAGCCAAGCTCGGTGGCCTCATAGATGGCGCGCAGGCGGCGCTCGGCGATGGGGGTCAGCTTTTGGTCTTTGTTATAGAGGAAATAGGCGAATGCCTGAGCGGTCGAGCGCCCCACCCGCCCGCGCAGCTGATAGAGCTGGCCAAGGCCAAAGAACGCCGAG
>DASWAC010000213.1:0-3298 GCA_036391335.1 Ktedonobacterales bacterium | reverse complement strand
TGCACGCGCAGGGGCGAGGGTGGCAATCCCTCAGGGCTGGCCGCGCGCAGCTTGAGAATGGCCGGGGCCTTGCGGCCGGGGGCCAGCGTCGCCAGCGGTGGCTCGTCCTGTCGCCTATAATACCTGATCGCGCCGCCCATGCCGTCACCAGTCTGCAATCCCGAGGCGCGCAAAGCCTCGTGGATGGCGGTCACCACTGGGGGCTTGGCCAGCAGCCACGGCGGAGTATCGTGCTCAGCGCTCGCCTGTTGTTTCGGCCAGGTGGCGGGCACCAGCAGGTCAGGCAGTGGCTGGCCATCGAATGAGGCGCACAGCTCATGCAGCAGGCGCATGGCCTCGGCCAGCAGCACCGCCGCGGGCTCGCGCTGCGACTGATAGCTCAGGCGGCGAATGAGCGCCGTCGCGGTAGCCAGCCAGAGACGTGGCTTCCACGTGGGGTCGAGTGACTTCTTCTCGCCCTCACTCTCATCGGCCGACTCGGCATAGTGACGGATGCGGTCTAGCATCTCCTGCTGAAAGAGCACCGTCGCCTGGCGACCCAGCGCGGGATAATTGATGCCGCCCTCGGACGCGCCGCCCCGACCGCTGCGCTCATCTATAACGATCTGCGAGGTGCGCAGGCCATAGGGCGCCTCGGCATCGGCAAGACGCCGGGTGACCAGCACATATTCCAGCAGCATGCCAACATCGGCCATGTAGTCATGCGCCCAGGCGAGGTGATCGAGGTCAATGAACTTGACCTGGTGACAGTCGCGGTCGAGCATGACGTTGCGCGCGTGCAGGTCGCCGTGGATGATGCCGAGGTAGCGCGGCTCCAGGTGGTCGCGGTACTTGTTGATCTTGGTGAGATACCACGTGATGTCACGGCAGCGCTCTTCGTTGATCCGCCAGCCTTCCGCAGGATTTTTCAGCCAGGGCACGGCGTCGAGCGCCCGCATGAGGCGGTCTTCGAGGCTGGAAAGGTAGAGGCGTGAGAGCTGCATCCCATGCAAGTGCTGGGTGCCCTTCCGGCTGGCAACGAAGACCTGGCTGACGGCCTCCCACACGCGGCGAGCGGCGGAGCGCACCAGCTCAGCGGAGGCCGCGCTGACGACCTTCTGATCCCACCGCTGTAGGTGATCGTGCAGCGTGCTCATGTCCGCCAGGTCTTCCATGACCAGATAGTGCGCCGCGCCGTCTCGCGATGGAAATGTGCTGCCCTCGGTGGGCTGCTGGGCGAACCACATGCCCACGCCAGCGGGCAGGCGGGCATAGTTCTCCTCGGTCCGGCGCAGCGCCTCACCCGAGCTGCGCTTGATGATGAGCGAGCCGGTGTCGAGCACTCGGCCACTCTTGGCCACCGAGGGCGCGGTCAGCGAATAGGAGACGCGAAAGACATCGGCGTCGGTGTAGCCGCCTGAGATCGGTTCGATCTCGCTGGCGATGCCCATGCGCTCACGGATGACGTGCTCGAAATCCTCCGCCAGGGTGCGTTGCTGGGCGTCTTCCTCGCGCTCGGTGTGCTCGATGAGATAGGCGGTGATGCGCTGGCGCAGCGGAACCGTGCCATAGCGGGCCATCAGCACGCGCAGCATCAGGGTATGCGCGAAGAGATCCCAGTCGCGCACGGCCCGGCTGGCATAGCGCTGGCGCAGCGAGACGAGCAGCGCATCGAGCGCGGCGTGAATCTCGGCGTCGTTGGGGAAGCACTGCGCCAGCTGCAGCGCGGCATAGAGCGTGGGCACATGCCCAGTCGCGGAGCGCACGCTCTCGAAGCGACCGAGCTCCTTCAGCAATTCTCTGCGGGTCTGCGCGACGAGACGCTGGTGGGTTGCGGCGGCACTCACACGGGGTCGGCGGTGCATGAGCCCCATGACATAGCTGAGCTCACGGGGTCCCTTCACCAGTGAGGGCGGTGGGGGCGTGGTGTCTTGCTTGCGCTGCCTGGGTGGATAGTAGCGGCGCCACTCGCGGTAGAGCGCCTCTTCGAGGGCGTCGCGCGCGTGGACCAGCGGCTGGCGGTCCACCTGGCTGTGGCCTTCGAGCAAGTGGGCCGTCTCGAGCACGATGCAGCTCACCAGGATGCGCGGGTCGCTGCCATCGTGGAACATCCCGCGATCTTGCTGCCGCAGCAGCTCGGCGAAGTCGGCGAGCACCTCGGGGTCGTCGAAGCGGCCCATGAGGGCGAGCGTCTTGAAGCGACTAGGATAGAGCCGGAGACTGCTGGGCTCCTCGCCGGGCTGGCGCTCTTCCTCGGAGAGGTTGACCAGCCAATCGGCTGCCTGCCGAGTGAAGACTTCCGTGCTGGCGTCGAGCCCCAGGCTATAGAGCACCTCCGCCGCGTGGCACGTGTTGCGCAGGGTGTTGCGCTGGCCCGGCTGCAGCCAGGCGCCGGTCTCGTGGTCGCGGGTAGCGCGCAGATAGCGCACGATCAGGCAGGCGAGGCGGGCATCGGCGTCGCGGGCGTCGGCTCCCGCGCCGGGATCATACTGGTTGTAGACAAAGAAGCCTTCCACAGCAGCAGCTTTCGAGCGCATGATGGCGCGTGGGGATATTCATGGATAACACAGGAATCAAGGGGGGGCCGGCTTCTATTTATGATACCATCCTTCCGCGTCTCGGCCCAAGGAGACGGCGGTGGCGCCGCGATTTGCCATGTGGAGTAGCGCAAAGGCGAGGGAGCGCCGAAGGATAAGCTCCTCCCGGCCATGTATGGCCGAGGGCGCTATAATCTCTTGGTGCAAGCCACTAGCTGAAGGGACGCGACAGCATGCCAGAGCCCGACGCCGATTTCGACACGACCTATCGTCCGCTGCTGCGCCAGGCTGTCGCCGAGATTGCCACCCGCGAGACCCAGGCGGGGAATGACGCCGTGGCTCTGGCGCATGAGTATGCCGGGCGCGGCAAGCCGGACTTCACCCTGGCCTTTCTGCTCGCTGCCACCCTCGATGACACAGAGAAGCGTGAGATCTTTGCCACTGCCTATGAGCAGCGGGCCCAGCTCACCGCGGGCAAGGCCAAAGAGCTGGCGTCACGCTTCGCCCGCGACTTTCCGCTGCTGGTCACCGATGCTACCCAAGACCGAGCCATCGCGCGCCAGGTCCGCGCTGGGCGCCGCATCATTCCAGGCGCGGGCCGCCAGCTTCCTCGCTCGCACTAGCGCGCTTCCCGGAGGTTCCCACCCATGAGCATGTCGCCAGACGCCCCCACCCAGACCGCGTGGAAGCTCGCCGCCGCACAGGCCGCCGTGGCCGAGGTCCCTGATGGCTGCACCCTGGGCCTGGGCACGGGCTCGACCGCCGAGCTGCTGGTGCGTGCC
>DASWAC010000212.1:0-1637 GCA_036391335.1 Ktedonobacterales bacterium | reverse complement strand
GTCCGGGCCCGGCGCGGATAGCAGCACCGCGGCCGGCGGGTCGACGCTCCAGGTGGCCGCGGCGGTCACGTCCGCGGCGCTGCCGTCCGAGAACGTGCCCAGCGCCGGCCAGCACAATCTCTGGAATCCCCTTGCGGATCTCACGAGTGAGGTCGAGTCTCGAATGGCCGAGGTTTAGGGTGTGGTCGCGGTGATCGGATGACATGGTGTGAGGGCTCCAGGAGGCTGGCCCAATGGTGGGCGACGGTTGCCAGTGCGGGCACGTCATACTATACTACTGTCTCGCCGGAAGGTATGTGAAGCCTGTATAGTGTGCGATGACATCTCACTGACTCACTGAGCACTCATTGGTGGAGGATCCATGCGCGGACAAGCTCGAACGACAGTGCTCGCTCTCATCTCCCTGGTGCTCATCGCGGTGACGCTGGTCGCCTGCAACGCCAGCGCGGGTGGCAGTGGCAGCGACAGTGGCAACATCGCGGGGTTCAAGACTCCGAATCCACTGCTCTTTACGCCGACCCCCACCTTTCCACCATTTACCATTGGTGTCTGGCCCTCGAATTATTCCCCAGGCGCTAACGACACCGTCAATTTCTATGTGATCTGCCGCATCCAGCCTGCTGACATGAAGGGTCCCGCGACTCCGGCCCCAGGTCTCACGGTGACCGTTGACGTCGTGGATCTGGGGAAGAGCAACAGCGCGCAGACGGACTCCGACGGCATCGCGGTAGTGCCGATCAGCTACACGAACGCGCAATCAGGGCAGCCGCTCCAGGCGCGCGCACGGGTCACTTATCAGGGACACACCTATCTCGCGATCACTGTGTTCACGCCGGATGTCTCGACCGCGCCGACGGTGACCCCAGGCGGTCCAACACCCACTCCCTAGCCCTCCGGCTGGCAGTGCGGGCAAAAGTGCGAGGACCGCTGGCGCACGACGATGCGCGCGATCGCTGTGCCACACACGTGGCAGGGCGCGCCGGTGCGCTGATAGACGTTGAGATAGTCTACATTGGTGCCCGCCTCGTTAAAGGCGTCGCGGTGGCGGCCGATGGTCGTGCCGCCGTGCTCGATGCCCGCGGCCAGCGTCTCGCGGATGGCCTCGCGCAGGCGAGCGGCTTCCTCGGGCGTCACCGATGCGCCGGTGCGCAGCGGATGCAGCTTCGCCAGGAAGAGCGCCTCATCAGCGTAGATATTGCCCAGCCCCGCGACGAGAGATTGGTCGAGGAGGAGGGCCTTGAGAGGCGCCCGTCTGCCCGCGAGAGCGCCGATGAGCGTGTGGGCGGTGAAGGCGTCTTCCAGCGGCTCGGGGCCGAGGCTAGCGGTGACCATGAGCAGGTCATCTTCCTGGCAGAGCTGCATCCGGCCAAATTTGCGGGGATCGCTAAAGACGAGGCGCCGGCCATCATCGAGGGTGAACGTGACGCGTGCCCAGGGATCCTCACTGCCTGGCGGGACAAAGATGAGGTTGCCCGACATCTTGCGATGGATGATGAGCACACGGCCGCCGCTCAGCGAGATGAGGAGCAGCTTGGCCCGGCGGCCCACATGCAAGATAGCGCTGCCAGCGAGCAGGCGGCAAAACTCGGCGGGCGCAGGCTCACGGATGGCACGGTCCCAGGCGACCTGGACGTCGC
>DASWAC010000211.1:0-1803 GCA_036391335.1 Ktedonobacterales bacterium | reverse complement strand
TGCATGAGGATGGGGCGTGGCGCGCAGCCGCTGGCAGCGGACCCCGGTGTCACGCCAGTCTATCGAGGAATGCCATGCCCCAGCGGGCGGTGGACGGCAGGCCGCGTGAGCAGCGCCCGCTGGTGACGTTCAGCGGGAATTGTAGCGATGACGCAGCTAACACGTCAATCTATCCAGCTACAGGGTAGGTTGTAGGGGGGGAGCAGCCGCACCTGGGCACGAGTAGTTGCTCGCGACCGAGCCCCACGGTGCTGGCAGCGTGTGGATGCGGGTTGATCGCGAGCTGGTGGATGCCTGAACAGGCCAGTAGTGGCCCCAGAGAACACTACCGGCTAGCCGGCCACCCAGCCGATGCTCATCGGGTGCGGCGCGACATCGCTCAGGGTGCTGGTGATCTTGCCGGTGCTGAGGCTGATGACCACGACGCTGCGACTGGGGTCCACCGCGTAGAGCGTCTGGCCATCGGCGCTGGCGGCGAGACTGGAGAAAGCACGATCGGTGAGGAATGATTGTCGCAGTCGCAGGCTGGCCGTGTCGATCGCCCAGATGCCATGGGCGCCTGCGACGTAGAGTGTCTTCTGATCCGCAGAGAGCGCGGAGCCACCGCTCAAGACCTGGCCCCATTTCATCGCCGCCAGCGGAATGATGCCCGAGCCGAACCCGGATGTGCTGGTGATATTCACGCTGAAGATGTCGCCCTGCGCACTCACGCTAGTCACCAGACCCAGTGCGGCGTTGGCCGCATAGAGTGTCTTCCCATCGGCGGAAAGTGCCAGCGTGTAGTAGGGAAGCAGGTCACCAGTCGCGCCGACGGGCAGGTCAATGCAGCGAGCGAAGAGTGGGCCATTGGCGTCATTCGCCAGGGGAAGGCCGTGGATGAAGGCGATGTTGCGCTCCGGATCGATGTAGAGCGTGTAGGCGCGAGAGCCATCCCGCACCGTCTGGCGGGTGAGTGGCGCGCCATTCATCTGGGCCTCGTCGATCGCCGTCTTGTCAACGATAATGCCTTCCACCAGGGCGCGCGCGACGACACCGTAGGCGCGGACGTAGTAGTGATGCCCGCTGTCGCCCAGCTGCTGGATGAGATAGAGCATCGTCCCGGCGGGCGAGATGCCGTCGAGCTCGAAGTCGCCGTCGAGCGTCACGGCCGCCAGCGTGCCGGTCTGGGTATCCACCACGGCGAGGGATGTCTTCCCGGCGACCGGCCTCATGCCGCGTAGGGCCAGCCAGTGTCCGTCACCGGAGAGCACCGCGTCAGCGAATCCCATGCCGGAGGTCGAGTATGTGCCGGGAACCGTGAATGTGCGCTGGACTGCGCCTGTCTGGGTGTCGTAGATCGCGATAGTCGTGTGGTCGCCGCTGGCGGTGGCGGCATAGAGCCGCTGGTGATCCTGCGAGACGAGGCCCACCGGAAGCGTGAGCGCCTGTGTGCTGCCGGGATGGAACGCGATGAGCCGCTGGCTCGCGCTGCCGGGCTCGTCATTCCAGATGTAGAGACGCTCACCGGGAGGCAGACTCGACTGCCGCGCAGGCACGGACTGGCTGACGCTGCCGCAGGAGGCAAGGCTGAGAAGCGCCATGGAAGCAAGAGCCAGGGGAACACGGAGCCTGAAGAGGTGACTGTGCATAAAGTGCCGCGAGGGCGGCAGGCCTGGTGGTGGCTGTCGCACTCGCTTCCTTCCTTTCTGCGCTAGCGCAATGATTCCGCGATGCGAACCGCGTCAGCGAGCGACGCGCTGGTTTCCAGGCGATAGGTGATGCCATCTTCGGTCCAGATCAGCACATGGCCGGTCACGAGGCGTC
>DASWAC010000210.1:0-3264 GCA_036391335.1 Ktedonobacterales bacterium | reverse complement strand
TTCGCGCGCGGAGACTGCGACGCGGGCTTCATCTGCGGGCTGCCATATGTCCAGCTTACCCGGAGCCACCCCTCGCCGGTCGAGCTGCTTGCCGCGCCGGTGCTGCAGGGCGAGCGCTATGGTGGCCACCCCATCTACTTTTCCGATGTCATCGTGCGGCGCGAGAGCCCATACCAGTCGTTTGCCGATCTGCGCGGCTGCGTGTGGGCCTACAATGACCGCGACTCGCACTCCGGCTATAACGTGACCCGCCATACGCTCGTGCGCATGGGCGAGACCCACGGCTTCTTTGGCCGGGTCGTGGCGGCGGGGTTTCACCAGACGGCGCTGCGCATGGTCGCCGGCGGCCAGGCGGATGCATCGGCCATAGACTCGCAGGTGCTGGCCATCGAGCTGCGCGACCATCCGGCGCTGGCGGAGCGTGTGCGCATCATCACCGCCCTTGGCCCGGCGACGATCCAGCCAGTGGTTGCCGCGCGTCACCTCTCCCGCTCCCTGAAGTCAGACCTCAGCGCGACGCTGTGCGCGGCCGGTGATGAGCCGGAGCTGCGTTCCACGCTCGACTATGGCTTCGTGGATCGCTTCGTGCCCATCACTGACGCCCACTACGACGACATCCGCGCCATGGTTGCCGAGGCCGAGGCTGCCGGCTTCACCACGCTGCGCTAGTCGTATTCGCTTGGAGTGGCGTCGCCTTGCACCCATGCCCTCATGCGCTCGGGGTGGCAAACGCTCGCAGGGACTCGACCGAGGGAACGAAATAGTAGGCGCCGCTCACTGCCGTGGTGTAGAGGGTCAGGGCATCGCGTATGCCGTCCTCCGCGCCCGCCATGCGAGCCAGCATGCGCGCCAGACGACGCTGATCGCAGCTAAACCCGATGAACATGGTCCCATGCTCTGTCGCCGTGCCAAAAGGGGAATTGCGGCGGAAGATATGCTGCTCGACGCCGTTTTCCTCGATCACCGTTCGCGAGACATGCGCCTGCGGGCCGCGGACGTCTTCATCCAGCTCGACGCTCGCCGGCTTCGTGCGCCCGATGACCTTCTCTTGCTCCTCGACAGGGAGCGCCTCGAAAGCGACGGCATCATGCAGCCACTTCTGCACCAGGAGGACACTCCCCCCGGCGCCGCGCGACTCCTCGGGAATCAATACGACCTCAGGCGCAACGGACAGTGAGGGGTTCTCCGTCCCATCAATGAAGCCGGTCAGATCGCGACTCTCTTTATAGGTCCATCCGACCACCTCTGAGGCCAGCTGCGCGACTGGGGCGAGCACCTGTGTCGCCTCACGCGTGACATCGAAGACCGTATGATAGGCATGGCCCGCTGCCCACACCCAAAGATCATGTTGAGTCGCGGGCATGGCATAGCCAGCGACGCCCTGCAAGGCCTCAGCAAAGTCGGTGACCCCCGCCGGGGCGTCTTCTGGCGCCAGGCGCGCCCAGAGCGATGGCCTGAAGCCGACCACCAGATTCACGCCGCCCGTCGTCATCCGCGGCTCCCCCAGGTCGGCGATCAGCTGCGCCATGCGCAGTGGGTCAGCATCAGCGCGCAGATCGAACTCGAGATACGCGTGGGAGCTGGTTCCCAACGCGAAGATGCCAGCCTGTGCGACCTTCACCGTTCTGCCTCCTTGGCGCCTGGCAACGTTTGCCGTCCGTAGGGTCCACACCACCTATCCGTTGTCCGTTTTGTGCCACATCTCAGGCAGTGTGTCAATGCCGTCCACTCGGCTGCTTGGCACCCGGCACCCCGCCATTGCTATGCTCTCCTGGTCGCCTCACGCGCTGAGAAGCGCTGGGCGTCGCGAACGGGGTGGCGCGCGCTCATCCCGCATTACCGCATGCACGCGAGAGATGTGGACCGGCGGCGCATCGGAAAGGGAGTCCACGCATGGCAGGGCGGACAGAACGCGCCGAGGCAGACACCGGCCGCCCCCCTGTGCCGAAGCACCTCCGGCCGCGACGTGCGTTTTCGTCGCTGCGCCAGCGCAACTTTCGGCTCTATTGGCTTGGTCAGACGGTCTCGGTGATGGGCACGTGGATGCAGAGCATCGGGCAGACCTGGCTGGTGCTCCAGCTGACCCATAGCGCCTGGCAGATTGGCGTCGTTGGCGCGATCGATCTGCTGCCAACGCTCACCTTCTCGCTCCTCGCAGGCGTAATGGCCGATCGCTGGCCCAAGCGGGCCGTCTTGCTCGCCACGCAGTCTGTCGCCCTGGCACAGGCAGTCATCCTTTGGGCGCTGGTGGCGAGCCACTCCATCCAGCTCTGGCATGTCTACGCGCTGGCCTTCCTGCTGGGCCTCGTCAGGTGCCTGAGTGCGCCGGTGCGCCAGGCATTCATGATCGAGATGGCCGGGCGCGATGACCTGCCGAACGCAATCGCGCTCAATGCCTCGGCAGCCAATCTGGCGCGCTTCGCCGGTCCTGGCCTGGCAGGGCTCATCATCGCCGCCAGCAACGTCGGCACGCTCTTCCTGCTCAACGCACTGAGCTATCTCGCGGTCATTGGGGGCCTCGCGCTCATCAACATCCGGGAGCTTCACATAAGGGAGGCACATCACAGCGACCGGCACAGCGCGTGGCGCAGCCTGCGCGAAGGGCTGGCCTATGTCTGGCGATCGCCTTTGATCCTCTTGCCAATCGTGGTGGTCGGCCTGGCGCTTCTCTTTGGCTCGAACTTCAGTGTGTTGCTTCCCCTTTTTGCCACCGACGTGCTCAAGGCGGGTCCGCGAGGCTTCGGCTTTCTCGCCGCCGCGTTTGGCGTGGGATCACTGCTCGCGGCACTTTGGCTTGCCTCGGCGAAGCAGAGCCCGACCATTCGGCGGATACTGATCGCGGGTGCCGCCTTTGGCATGCTCGGCATCGCCTTCTCCAGCTCACGGCTCCTCCCGCTCTCTCTCGTCCTCATGGTGGGGACCGGCTTCGCGGAAGAATCCCTTGTCACCATGGCGACGACGGGCATCCAGCTGGCGACTCCAGATCACCTGCAGGGGCGCGTCATGAGCGTGAATGTGCTCTTCCTCGATGGCACGGTGCCGCCGGGCTACCTGGCCACAGGTGCGCTGGCGAGCCAGTTTGGCGCGCCCGCGGCGATGCTCACCGGCGCGGTAGGGGTGCTGGCAGTCGTAGGCGCCGGCTGGCTCTGGTGGCGTGTGGCGAAGGCGCGCGGCATGATCCCGGAGAAGAGCGCCTAGCTCGTCGTGGTCACAGATGCTGACGCGTCCTTGCCCGGCGAGATGCTGATGGGGTAGTATGACACC
>DASWAC010000209.1:0-3673 GCA_036391335.1 Ktedonobacterales bacterium | reverse complement strand
CACGACCACCGCGACACCCACCTCGCCCCAGCGCGTGTCGGGCTCCGCGATGATCGCGGCCTCCAGGATGCCCGGATGCGTCGCCAGCACGCCCTCGACCTCAGCGGGATACACGTTCTCGCCGCCGGAGATGTACATATCCTTCTTCCGGCCGACAATGAAGTAATAGCCATCGCCGTCGCGGGTGGCGAGATCGCCGGTGCGCCACCAGCCATCGCGAAAGACCTCCGCGGTAGCCTCGGGCTGCCGCCAATAGCCGGAGCACACGTGCGGGCCGGCCAGCGCCAGCTCGCCCACCGTGCCATCCGCCACGTCGGTGTCGCCGTCGCCCAGCAGCCGTGCCCACGAATGGAAGACCGGCCGCCCAACGGAGCCCGCCTTGCGCACGGCGTCCTCTGGGGCGAGGCTGAAGCAGTTGACCCCCACCTCGGTGAGACCATAGCCCTGCCGGAAGACCACCCCGTGCGCCGCATATCCGTGGATCACTGGGAGCGGGCACGGCGCGCCGCCCGTCACGCAGAAGCGCACCGCCGAGAGGTCCGTCGCCGCGAAGGTGGGATGCTCCATCATCGCCTGGAAAACTGTTGGCACCGCGAAGAGGACCGTGCAGCGCTCCTCCTGCGCCGTCCGCAGCAGCACAGCGGGATCATTCGAGCGCACCAGCACGACCGTGCCGCCGAGATGCATCAACGGCGTCGTGAGCACATTGAGCCCGCCCGCATGGAAGAAAGGCGCTGAGATCGGCGCGCTATCCGTCTCGGCCAGCCCCCAGCTCACCTGCGTGTTGATCGCGTTCCACGTAATCATGCGATGTGAGAGGATGGCGCCCTTTGGCACGCCGGTCGTGCCGGAGGTGTAGAGAATCAGCGCGGGCTCTTCGCCGTCGGCCAGTGGGTGCGCCACGGCCAGCGCCGCCAGTGTCGGGTCTGCTCCGGGGAAGGCGTCGAGTGTGAGCGGCGTGGGGGCGGCAACGGCGGGAACCGAGGCGGCATGGCGCGAGCCCCAGCACCAGCCAGATCGGACGGGCTCAGGCATAGCGGGATCCATGAGGGCAATGGTGTCGAGCGCGCGCTGGTGATGCGTCGCATCGTGCAGCAGCAGCTTCGGCTGGCAATCGGCGAGGATGCCGCTCAGCTCGTGTGGGGTGAGCCGCCAGTTCAGCGGGGTGAGGATGGCCCCCATGAGAGCGCAGGCGAAAAAGGCGTCGAGGTATTCGGGCGTGTTGCCTGCCAGCGCGGCCACGCGGTCGCCTGGCCCGATGTGATGGTCGCGGGCCAGCAGCGCCGCCAGCGCGCGCGCTCTCGTGTTGAGGTCGCGATAGGTATAGCGACGCTGCGTCTCGGCATCCACCAGGCCGACCTTCTCGGGGGTCAATGCCTCACGCCGCGCGAGCCACTCGCCGATGCTGGTGAATCTCATGCGCTCACCTGCCCCCAGCGCAGCGCCGTGGCGCCCCAGGTGAAGCCGAGCCCTGCGCTGGCCATCACGACCAGATCGCCATCGCGCAGGCGTCCCTCCGCCTGGGCCAGCTCCACCGCCAGCACCTGATCGGGCGCGCCGATGTGCCCATAGTCCGAGAGGTAGAGGGATTGGTCCTCGCGCAGCCCCAGCATGGTCAGGATGCGCCGGTGCATCGAGGGCTTGAGGTGGTTGATCGCCAGGAAGTCGATCTGCTCCGGTGTGCAGCCACTCCGCTGGACCGCCTCGCGCACCACATGGACGAAGCGTTCCTCCGAGATGCCGTCCAGTCCTTCTTTCAGCTGCTCCGGATGCGGAGCGTGAAAGGTGTGGAGTCCCTGGGCGAGAGTCTCGGCAGAGGTGGGCTGGCGCGTGCCACCGGCGGGAATCATGGCGTCCTCCGCCAGCGAGCCATCGGTGAGGAATGAGGAGGCCAGCACCTGGTTCGCCTGATGCCCTCGGCGCAGCACCATCGCGCTGCCGCCATCTGAGAGACTGAAGAGGAAGCGGGCGGACTGGTCGCGGAGGTCGAGGAGGTCGGCGGTGCGGTGGCCGCCGCAGATGAGCACCGTGCGCAGCCGGTCGTCGGCGATCATCAGGTCGCGGGCCACCTTGAGCGCCAGCACATTCGTGGTGCACAGCGCGGCCAGCTCGAAGGCATAGGCGTGGCGCGCGCCAAGCAGATGCTGGATGCGATTGGCGGCGGACCAGACATAGAAATCTTTGTGCATGCTCCCAGAATACAAGATAAGGTCGAGGGTGTCAGCGGCCATGCCTGCGCGCTCCAGCGCTGCCTGCGCCGACCAGACTGCCATCGCCGAAGTCTGCTCCACATGGGTCGCGCGATGCTTCTTTGTGATGCCCAGCTTCTCGCGCACGACCTGCTCAGGGAGACCAGATTCCTCAGCGATGAAGGCGGCGTCTTGCACCAGTGGCGGCAGGAAGGTGGCCAGCGAGACGATGCCGATGGGAGGGATCACCGCCGGGGAAGATCTAGCGGCGGGGGAGCCGTGGGAATCTGGCGCGCGATGACCTGTGCTCATAGCATCTCCGTTGGTACATGACAGGTGAGTCATATATCATATATACTACATGGATTGACGCCCCCGTCAAGCGGGAGGCAGGCAGTGGGCATTGCTGGGGAGGGCTCTGCCACCGTGTCGCGCTCATGCGGTACACTAGTCTCTGTGCATCTGCTACAGGTGAGGCCGCTCCCAGGATGAAGCGAGCGGCGCGGTGCCCTTCGCCCACCAAGTGGCCATGAAATCAGGAGAAGCCAATGGCGCGGACCGGACGACGTGATGCGGATGTGAAGCACCATGGCGCGCTCAAGGCAGCCGGCACGGCCCCCACCGAGGAGCCAGATGGCTACGCGCGCAGCTCGCTCACCCCTTCGACGGCCCGTGGTGAGGTGACCAAGCGGCGCATCCTCGACGTGGCGGAAGAGGTCTTTGGTGAGCAGGGCTATTATGAGGCCAGCGTCTCCGAGATCACCCGCCGCGCGGGGGTGGCCCAGGGCACCTTCTACATCTACTATCACAGCAAGCTCGAGATCTTCGTCGAGCTGATCGCGGACCTCGGCGCACGGGTGCGCGGGGCGATGCGCGAGGCCACCCTCGACGTGCCTGGCCGGCTGGAAGCCGAGCGACGCGGCTTTGCCGCATTCTTCGCCTTCGTGCGCGATCACCGCCGCATCTATCGCATCGTGCAGGAGGCCGAGCGCGTGGCGCCCGACGCGGCCCACGACTATTACCGCCGCATCAGCGAGGGTTATGTGCGCGGCTTGACCGCCGCCATGGCGACCGGCGAGATTCGCCAGCTAGATCCCGAGGCGACGGCGTATGCGCTGATGGGCATCGGGCATTTCCTGGCGCTGCGCTGGCTGGTGTGGCCGCAGCCCGATGGGGAGACCGGCGAGTCCGGCATCCCCACCGAGGTCTATGAGTCAGTGGTGCAGCTCATCGAGCACGGCCTGGCCGGCGAGAAGGCGCCCTAAGCGAGCGCGTCCGCCTCGCCGCCATTACCGGCTGCCTATGGCGGGCTCTCCCACGCGGCGAGGGTTTCTCACCACGGTGTTACCCAGCAGGTAGCGCAGCGAGGCCGCATGCAGCAAGATGGAGAGTGGCACCGCGAATGTGGGCACCACCACGAGAGGCGGAATCGAGAGGGCGAGGGTGCTCGGCGTCAGCTTGAGAAGGGTCAGCGGCCCTGGCGC
>DASWAC010000208.1:0-2649 GCA_036391335.1 Ktedonobacterales bacterium | reverse complement strand
GGTGGGCACGCTCACCCGCTGGCTCTCACGCGGCAGCTCGGGAGCGTGCGCGCCCTCGTAATAGCCCCGGATGGACGAGCCGATGGTCTGCGTCACCCAATAGGTCGTCACGGTGGTGAGCAGGGCATCCTTCGTGAAGCGTGACTCCACATCGCCGTGGGAGTCGCTCCAGGCGCGGAACTTCTCCACGATCCACGCCGCCAGGCCCGCCGGCGAGTCATTCAGGCCATAGGCCAGCGTTTGCGGGCTTGTCCGTTGCTCATGGCTGTAGCCGCTCTCCTCATCCCTCCACTGAGCCACTCGGGCCAGGTATTCCCGCTCTTGCGGGGAAAGCTCAGCCGCGTCAGGGATGGGAGACGGCCACGCGAGGTCAGAGTTGAGGTGGATCCCGATGACACGCTCAGGGAAAGCGCGACCGAGGTTCGTGGTGACGCCCGCGCCGACATCGCCACCCTGCGCCGCGAAGCGATCGTAGCCCAGCCCGGCCATCAGCTTCGCCCAATACTCGTGCGTCCGCCAGGGACCCCGCCACGCGGGCCGGTCGGAAAACCCATAGCCTACCAGCGAGGGCACGACCACATCGAACGCATCCCGCGCGTCGCCGCCATGGCTCGCGGGATCGGTCAGCAGAGGGATGAGCCGGGCCATCTCCATAAAGGTGCTGGGCCAGCCATGCGTGAGGATGAGTGGCATCGGATCCGGCCCCGTGCCGCGCTGGTGGATGAAGTGGATGCCGAGCCCATCCACCTCGGCGCGGAACTGCGCGAAGGCGTTCATGGCGCGCTCCTGGGCCCGCCAGTCGAACTGGCGCTGCCAATACTCGGTCAGCTCGCGTAGGTAGCCCAGACCCACGCCATAGTCCCACCCGGCATCCGCGGGCTCATCGGGCCAGCGTGTCCGCGCCAGGCGCTGCTTCAGATCCACGAGGACATCTTCCGACACGTTGACGCGAAAAGAGGTGATCTCCACGCGAAGCCCTCCTCCGAGACTAGTGTAACCTGTTATCATATTCTTATTCGGTTACAGTAGAAGCATAGCCGTAACTGTGGTAACCTGTCAATAGCTATTTTCTAAGTTACGCCAGTCGGCCACATCATGCGGAGGGACGGCCGTGAGCAACAGCACTACAAACGACCAGCCATTCGAGCTCATTGCCGGGCAGCTCTCGCTGGATTTCGCCAACTCTCTTGGCGGGCATCGCGGCGGGGTCAGCGAGGAGCACCTGCGCGCCTATCCCGATCTAGTGCGCTGGGGACGGCAGACCCACCTGCTCAGCGACGATCGCGCGGCCTGGCTCTCGCGTGAGGCGCAAGAGCACCCCGGCGAGGCAAGCGCCGCATTCGCACGGGCACTCACCCTGCGCGAGGCGATCTATCGCGTCTTTGCTGCTGTGGTGGGGAATGCGCAGCCGGCGCCCGCCGACCTGGCGCTGCTCAACGCCGAGCTCACCGCAGCCCTGGCAGATGGGCACATCGTCACCTCGGCGGATGGCTTCGCCTGGGACTGGCGTGATGAGCGCCACTCGCTCGCCCAGGTGCTCGGCCCCATCGCTCGATCGGCGGCGGACCTGCTGACCTCGGACGAGCGGCGCCTGGTGCGGGAATGCGCGAGCGACACGTGCACCTGGCTCTTCGTGGATCACACGAAGAATCACCGGCGACGCTGGTGCAGCCCGTCAAGCTGCGGCAACGTGGCAAAAGTGCGGCGCTATCGCGCGCGCCGGCGATCGGCAGGGAAGGCGCCGAAGATATCGGCCTGATAGCGCCCCCGCAGGCAAGACGCGTCAAAGATGCCAAATGCCCTGGGCGCTGAACCTATTCTCAGCACGCAGGGCATCGTGACGTGTCGGGGGTGACTGATGGGGCTCGAACCCACAACCTCCAGAGCCACAATCTGGCGCTCCACCATTGAGCTACAGCCACCATAGCAACGCAAGTATAGCCCGCTGAGGCCGCTGGTGTCAAACGCCCGGACGGCTGGCAAGTCGGTGTACCATGTGACCTGCGGCCCATGACATCGCAGCTGATAGCAAGGGAGCGTCGCCTTATGCGCATGAAGCTGCCGCTAGTCTTCCCAGCACGCTACCTCATCGGGGTCGCCCTGCTCACCCTTGCGCTGACCGCCTGCGAGAGCCGTATCACCCCAGCGCCGACGCCAAATGTCACGACGACTCTGCCCGCCACCTCAGGCGACGACTGGCCCATGTATCACCGCGACCTCGCACGCACCGGCTATAGCAGCACGACACCTGACCCGGGGGCACTCACCCGCGCGTGGAGTGTGGCACTGGATGGCAACGTCTATGCGCAGCCACTGGTCGTCGCGGGGAAGGTCATCGTGGCCACCGAAAACGACTCGCTCTATGCGCTCGACGCCCGCACAGGCCAGGTGCTCTGGCACACCAACGTGGGCACCCCGGTGCAAGGGAGCGATCTGCCTTGTGGCAACATCTCTCCATTGGGCATCACCGGCACGCCCGTCTATGATTCCGCCACCAGGCTCATCTTCGCCGTCGCCGAGGTCAGCGGTCCCAGCCACGTGTTGATTGGGCTGGATCTCGACACCGGGAAGGTGAAGGCGCGACGCTCGGCCGACCCACCCGGAGCCGACCCCCGGCCGCATCAGCAGCGGGCGGCGCTGGCACTCTCG
>DASWAC010000207.1:0-10674 GCA_036391335.1 Ktedonobacterales bacterium | reverse complement strand
ACCTCGCATGAGGAGAGCATTGCGGTGCGCCTGATCGAGGTGGATGGCTACGACGCGGTGATGTTGCGCCGCCAGCCCGAGACTGCCGAAGGCGAGGCGCAATGATGGCGCATGCGACAGACACACACGCCATTACGGTCACGCGCCGGCACATCCTCGATGTGGATGACTGGACGCCGGCGGAGCTCGACACACTGGTGGCGCGGGCGACGGGCATGCGCGAGAGCATCGTGAGCGAGCCGCACACGCGGCTGGCCACGCTACGCGGCGAGGTGGTCGTCAACCTGTTCTATGAGAACAGCACACGCACCCGTGTCTCGTTCGAGCTCGCGGCGAAGCGCCTGGGCGCCGACGTGGTGAACGTGACGGCCACTGGCAGCAGTGTGGAGAAAGGCGAGTCGCTGCGCGATACCGTCCGCACCATCGAAGCCCTCGGCGCGACATTCGTCGTCATTCGCTCCAGCCGGTCGGGCGCGTCAGAGCTGGTCGCCCGCTCGATCGCCCAGCCAGTGCTCAACGCTGGCGACGGCTGGCATGCCCATCCCTCGCAGGCACTCCTGGACCTCTTCACGCTGCGCCGCCATCTGGGATCCCTGGCCGGGAGGCGGATCGTCATCCTGGGCGACATCCTGCATAGCCGGGTCGCGCGCTCGAATATCTGGTCGCTCACCGCCAGTGGCGCCGACGTAGTGCTCTGCGCCCCGCCGACCCTGCTCTCCCCTGCCGCGGCGGCTGCCTACACGTCGCGGCCCGTTCCCGGCACAGAGGCCACGCGCCGGGTGGTCGTGGAGCCGCGCATCGAGGCGGCTATGGTCGGCGCACATGCGGTGATGGCGCTGCGACTGCAGAAAGAACGTCAGGCGGCCGGACTGCTGCCTTCGCTGCGCGAGTACAGCCAGCGGTTCGGTCTGACGCCTGAGCGGCTGGCTCTGGCGGAGCCGGGAGCGCTGGTCTTGCATCCAGGACCGATGAACGAGGGCATCGAGATCGCGCCGGACGTGGCGGCGGGCAGCGCATCGGTGATAGAGGAGCAGGTAACCAACGGGATCGCTGTGCGCATGGCGCTGTTGGAATTGCTTCACGTGGCACACAGAGGGAGCGCGGCATGAGATATGCCATTCACGCGGGCCGCATCGTGGATCCAGCTCAGGGATTGGATGGTCCCGGCACGGTGTTGATTGAGGATGACCGGATCGCCGCCATCGGCCACAACGTGACGCGCGAAGGCGAGCCGGTGGAGGCGCTGCCGCCCGGCTGGGTGATGGCGCCGGGCTTCGTGGACCTGCATGCGCACCTGCGTGAGCCCGGCCAGGAGGCGAAGGAGACCATCGCCACCGGGACACGAGCGGCGGCGCGCGGCGGCTTCACCACGATCTGCTGCATGCCCAACACGTCGCCGGTGCTCGACACGGCAGCCGCACTGGCGCTGGTGGCCGAGCGCGCCAAGGATGCTCCGGCGCGGGTTCGGCCGATTGGTGCCATCACCAAAGGTGAGGAGGGCCGCGAGCTGGCGGGCATGCTGGAGCTGGCAGAGGCCGGCGCGGTGGCCTTCTCCGACGATGGGCGGCCGGTGAGCCACACCGGCATCATGCGTCACGCGCTCGACTATGCCGCGCCGCTGGGCCTGCCGGTAGTGGAGCACTGCCAGGACGATGACCTCGTGGCCGGCGGGGTGATGCACGAGGGCGCGGTGGCCACCCGGCTCGGCCTGAAGGGCTGGCCGGCGAATGGCGAGGACATCATGCTCGCTCGCGATGTGCTCCTCGTCGGCGAGGCGAAGGCACGCTATCACGCGGCGCACCTGAGCACGGCTGGCGCGGTGGAGCTGGTGCGCGAGGCAAAGCGGCGCGGGCTGCCGGTGACTGCCGAAGTGACGCCGCACCATCTGCTGCTGACCGACGACTGGGTCGCGGGCGAGCGATCTGGCCCACTGGCGGACGCCCTCCACGCGCTGGGCATCCGCGTCCCCTCGGGACTGCGCTATGACACCAATACGAAAGTGAATCCACCACTGCGGACGGCTGCGGAGTGCGCTGCTTTGCTCGCCGGCCTGCTGGATGGCACGATTGACGCTATCGCGACAGATCACGCGCCGCACACCAGTGTGGACAAAGACTGCGAGTATGCCGACGCGGCCTTTGGCATCTCCGGCTTCGAGACGGCGCTGGCCTCGATGCTGGCGCTCGTCCACACCGGCGCGCTTCCACTGGAGACGCTCATCGCGGCGCTCACCGTGCGCCCAGCGGCCGCCTTCAAGCTCGATGCGGGCAGCCTGCGACCCGGTGCGCTGGCCGATATCACCATCTTTGACCCAGACGAGGAATGGGTGGTTGATCCAAACCACTTCGCCTCGAAGGGGAAGAATACCCCACTGGCCGGCATCACGCTTCGCGGGCGCGTGCGGCGAACCCTGCTGGCGGGACGCATTGTCTTTGACGCGGCACAGGAAGACGAGGCTCACCATGCGTCATGAGCAGCTGGTCGCGGTCCTCACTCTAGAGGACGGTACGATGTTCACTGGGCGACCCTTTGGCGCGGTGGAGCGCTTGATGGATGGCCGGCGCGGCGAGGTCGTCTTTGCCACCAGCATGACAGGCTATCAGGAGATCTGCACCGATCCATCCTATCGTGGCCAGATGGTGGTGCTGACATATCCGCTGATCGGGAATTATGGTGTGAGCGCCGAGTTTGCCGAGTCGCGGCGACCGTGGCTCTCGGCGCTGATCGTGCGCGAGGCATGCGATGACTACAGCAACTGGCGCGCCACCGAATCACTCGACGACTACCTTGCTGGCCAGGGTATTCCCGGCCTCTGCGAGATCGATACCCGCGCGCTGACGCGCCACCTGCGCGACCGGGGCACGTTGCGCGGCGTCTTGCGCGCCTTCCCGGCCGATGCGCCGGTCGAGGCGGCAGCCCTCATCGCCGAGGCGCAACAGGTGGCCTGGGTGACAGCGCTCGATGTCGTCGAAGAGGTCTCACGCCGCGGCCCCGAGGCGTGGTCAGCGCCAGGGGTTCCCGCCAGCGCGCCACGGGTCGTGGTGGTGGATACTGGCGCGAAGAATCACATCGCGGTGTGCCTGGCCGAGCGTGGTCTCGCCGTCACCCTAGCGCCACATGATGTGAGCATGGCATGGCTGCGCAAGATGGACCCGAGCGGCGTCCTGTTGGCTAACGGGCCTGGTGATCCCGAGCAGGTGCACTCAGTCATCGCCCTCACCCGCGAGCTGCTCGCGACGGACATCCCCATCATGGGCATCTGTCTGGGCCATCAGATGCTGGCCCTCGCGATCGGCGCACGCACCGTGCGGCTGTCGTTCGGCCATCACGGCGCGAATCATCCCGTGCGCGACGAACGGACGGGCCGCGTCACTGTCACCTCGCAGAACCATAATTTCGCGGTGGTGCCGGAGAGCATTCCAGCGGCGAGTGGGTTCGCGGTGAGTCATGTGAACCTCTCAGACCAGAGTGTCGAGGGGATGGCGCATGTGTCACGGCCCATCTTCTCTGTGCAATATCATCCCGAGGCCGCGCCCGGCCCCGAGGACAACCGCTATCTATTCGACGAGTTCGCCACCATGGTGCGCGCCTATCACGCGCGGCGGCGCATGCCCGCGGCGCTGGTGGGCTGAGGGCTTCCCATGACCATGTCGCTGCCACTCGACGTTCCAGGCGATCCCGGCGCGGGCTATCGCATCACCCGCATTGGCCCGGCGAGCATTGGCGACTTCCTCGCGGTGTGGAACGAGTGCGCGACCTGGCTCACGGCGCGCGGCATCGCCCAGTGGGCGCCAGTGGATCCGACCCCAGAGCGAGTTGCCGCGCTGGCGGCGAAGACAAGTAGCCAGGAGTGGTATCTCATTCACTGCGGCAACGAGCTGGCGGGCGCGTTCACCCTGCGCTGGGATGATCCCAAGGCCTGGGGAGAGCAGCCGCCAGACGCGGGCTATGTGCATTCGCTATGCGTGCGCCGCCAGTTTGCGGGTCGCGCACTGGGGCACGCCATGCTCGACTGGGCGGCCCGGCGGGTCGCGGCGCAAGGGCGACCATGGCTCCGGCTGGACTGCCGCACGTCGAGCTCGGTCCTACGCGCCTATTACGCGGCAGCGGGATTCTTCGAGGTGCCGCCAGCGCCCGTGACGTGGGCGGGCAGCACCCTGTTCCAGCGATCGACGACGAGCGAGAGCACGGACGATGACGAGGAGAGAGATCGTGGCGAATGAGACAGTGAAGCGAGAGACGGTGCTCGTGATCGGCTCCGGCCCGATCATCATCGGCCAGGCGGCGGAGTTCGACTACGCCGGCACGCAGGCATGCCAGGCGCTGCGTGAGGAAGGCAAGCGCGTCGTCCTGGTGAACTCGAATCCGGCGACGATCATGACGGATGAGGGCGTGGCCGATGTGACCTATATCGAGCCGCTCACCGTCCCTGTGCTGCGTCGCATCATCGCGCGCGAGCGCCCCGATGGGCTGCTGGCAACACTGGGCGGGCAGACAGGACTCAACCTGGCGATGGAGCTCCATGAGGCAGGCGTCCTCGACGAGTTTAACGTGAAACTGCTCGGCACGCCACTGGAGACCATCAAGAACGCTGAGGATCGTGAGCTCTTCAAGCAGATGCTGCTGGCGCTCGGCGTGAGTGTGCCGCCGAGCCAGACGACCACCTCCGTCTCCGACGCCCTCGCCTTCGCAGAGACTATCGGCTATCCTGTCGTCGTGCGTCCCGCCTTCACGCTTGGCGGCTCAGGCGGCGGCGTCGCGCGATCGCCTGGCGAGCTGGAGCGCATCGCCGAGCGTGGCATCGGGGCCAGTCCGATTCACCAGATTCTGGTCGAGCAGTATCTCGGCGGCTGGAAAGAGATCGAGTACGAGGTCATTCGTGACGCGGCGGACAACTGCATCACCGTCTGCAATATGGAAAATTTCGATCCCCTCGGCGTGCACACCGGCGATAGCATCGTCGTGGCTCCCAGCCAGACCCTTTCCGACCACGACTACCAGCTGCTGCGCACCGTCGCGCTCCGCATCATCCGCGCGCTGGGCGTGGAGGGCGGCTGCAACATCCAGTTCGCGCTCGATCCCCACTCAGACCTGTTCTATGTCATCGAGGTAAATCCTCGGGTGAGCCGCAGTTCGGCCCTGGCCTCGAAGGCGACCGGCTATCCCATCGCGCGAGTTGCCGCCAAGATCGCCATCGGGAAGCGGCTCGACGAGATTCGGAACGCCGTCACAGGCAAGACGGTCGCCGCCTTCGAGCCCGCGCTGGACTACGTGGTCGTGAAGATTCCGCGCTGGCCCTTCGATAAGTTTCCCCTGGCCGACCGTGCCCTGGGCACTCAGATGAAGGCCACTGGTGAGGTCATGGCGATAGACCGAACCTTCGAGGCAGCGCTGCAAAAGGCGATGCGCGGCCTGGAGCTGCGCGCCTCCGCGTTGGTGGCGCCACCGGCGGACGAGGTGGACCCCGACCATGAGTATCCCGCGAATGACGTCCGTCTCTGGCGGCTGCTCGACGCCCTGCGCGTGGACGACGCCGACGGCATGATCGAGGGACTCCACGCCGACACCGGCATCGATCGCTGGTTTCTCCACAAGCTGCGCGCCATCGTGCGCATGGAGCGGCACCTGCGCGAGGCATCACTGACCCCCGCCCTGCTGCGTCGGGCAAAGCAGATGGGCTTTTCCGACCAGCAGATCGCCCAGCTCGCACCCAGCCAGGAAGGTGGCGAGGACAGCATCCGCGCGCTGCGCCAGGCGTGGAAGATCATGCCCACCTATAAGATGGTGGATACCTGTGCCGCCGAGTTCGAGGCGGTGACGCCCTATTACTACAGCACCTGGGAGCAAGAGAACGAGGCCGAGCCGCTGGCCGGCGAACGCGCTGTCGTGCTGGGCTCCGGGCCCATTCGCATCGGACAGGGCATCGAGTTCGACTATTGCTCGGTGCGCGCGGCCCAAGCCATGCGCGCGGCTGGGGTGCGCTCCATCATGGTGAACTCTAATCCCGAGACGGTGAGCACTGACTTCGACATCTCCGACCGGCTCTACTTCGAGTCGCTGGACGCCGAGAGCGTGCGCAACATCCTCGAGAATGAGACGCAAGGCACACTCCCTGGTGTGGTGACGCAGTTCGGCGGGCAGACCGCCATCGGGCTGGCAGCGCCGTTGGCAGCGGCGGGCGCGCCCCTCTTGGGCACATCAGTGCGTGCCATAGATGTGGCGGAGGATCGCCGCCAGTTCGACGCCCTGCTGGAGCGCCTGGGCATCTCGCGACCCAAGGGCGCGGCGGTGCGCACGGTCGCCGAGGCCATCGCGGCAGCCGACCGGATCGGCTTCCCTGTGCTGGTGCGGCCAAGCTACGTGCTGGGGGGCCGCGCGATGGAGATCATCCGTGACCGGCAGGCCCTCCGCCGCTATGTCACACGGGTCGTCGCCCAGTTCGGCGAGCATCCCGTCCTGATAGACCGCTATCTCACCGGCCGCGAGGTCGAGGTGGATGTGCTCTGCGACGGCGATGACGTGCTGATTCCCGGCATCCTGGAGCACATCGAGCGGGCAGGCGTCCACTCAGGCGACAGCTATGCGGTCTACCCGCCGCGCAGCCTCACCCGTGACGAGACGCTGACCGTGGCGCGCTATAGCCGCGAGATCGCGCTGGCGCTGGGTGTGCGCGGTCTGATGAACGCACAGCTCGTGGTGACGGACGGGCCAAGGGACAACGTCCACGTCATCGAGGTGAATCCGCGCGCCTCACGCACGGTGCCCTTCCTCTCGAAGGTGACCGGCGTGCCCATGGTGGATCTGGCGACCGGCATCATACTGGGCAAATCACTCGCCGAGCAGGGCTACAGTGGCTATCCCGACGGCCTCTGGCCAGAGCAGCCACTGGTCGCGGTGAAAGGTCCCGTCTTCTCGATGGCGAAGCTGGTCGGCGCGGAGATGGCACTAGGCCCTGAGATGAAGAGCACCGGCGAGGTGATGGGGATTGATCATGCCTATGCGCCGGCGCTCGCCAAAGCGCTCATCGCGGCGGGACTGCAGCCGCCAGCGCGAGGAAGCGCGGCCTTCGTCTCGATCGCCGACCGCGACAAGGCCGAGGCACTCCCCATCCTGGAGGCGATGGCCGCGACTGGCTTCACATTTTACGCGACCCCCGGCACGGCAAGGATGCTGCAAGATCATGGGATTGACGCGACCGTCGCCCAGCGCATCAGCAATGAGGACACGACCATCCTGAGCCTCATCCGCACCCACACGGTCAGCCTGGTGCTCAATACCATTACCGGCGGCACAGGACGCGAGCGCGAGGGCATCGAGCTGCTCGACGGCTTCAAGATTCGCCGCGCCGCTGTCGAGACGGGCATCCCCTGCCTGACCTCCCTCGACACCGCCCGCGCACTGGTCGAGGCGATGGCGCATGGTGGCGAGTACGATGTGCGCCCGATCGGCGAGTACCGTCGTGGATAGAGAGTCAGCGCAAGTGAGATCGCTGATCTTCCTCACCGATCAGGCGATAGCGCTCGCGTAGTTTATCAGCTTCGCGCCGGCATGCCCGCGCTTCATTCGCTCTGCCGAGCATGAAATAGCACTCGGCGAGCCGGTCGAATGGCTCGGGCATGTGCGGGTCGAGCATGTTTGCCCGCCGGAACGCGCCTTCGGCGGCCTGCATGCCCTTGGAGTCTGGACCTCCCGCTGCCATAGACTCCCCTATCAAGAGCCAGGTGCGAGCGACGTCTTGAGAATAGGTCTGCGCGACCCGGTATGCCTCGAGGGCGAAGCGGTGATTACCATCGGCGGCCAGCGCGGCGCCGCGCAAGGCTTCGACACTGTGCATGAGCAGCCGGTTGCGGAGCGAGCTCCGGTCAAGCGGCAGATTCGCCAAAGACTCCTGCAAGATCTGCTCACACGTCTTATACTCTCCACGTTGGAAATAGCACGCAGCGAGGAAATACCCCGCCTCGAGCGCGCCATTGCTGATCTGAATCGCCCGCCGGAACTGGGTTTCTGCCTTCTCGAGCATTCCCTGGGCGAGGTAGCCGCGCCCGGTATGAAAAGCCACCTCAAAGACTCTCTGCTCGAAGGTGTCAACGTCAGGTGACAGGTCGTATGGCCGCGTGAGCGAGCCGTCAGGAGAGATGCGCACCGCCAGCGAGCGGAGTGACCGCCGCGTCACGCCCTTCCACTCTTCCAAGATAATCTTGGCGGCCATCTCAGCGTCGATGCTGCGGATCAATTCTCGCTCGGAATACTTCTCGCTGCTCAGACTGTCGGGGTTGAGCGTGATCGAGTCGATGCCTTCGAGCACCGGCCAGAGCAGCTCTCGGCGCACGTCCTCAGCGTAGACCGCGAAGAAGAAACGGACGATACCGCCTCCGCTACGGGGATCTTGATAGACGGGGTCAGAGAAGTACTGGCTGGTGGCCCACTCGGCCTGGCGCTCCAGATCACGCGATTCCAGCGCTCGCTTCGTGATGATGAGGATCTGCACGGACCGCGTGCGACGGTAGTGTTGCAGCCGCTCGTGCCCAGCAATGCGTAAGACATGACCATACGGCTGAGGGCCATCTTCATCATTCTCTGGCAACGGCACATCGGCGGGCACTTCATACTGGCAGCGCACGCTATTTGGAGCCATGTACACATTGGGGAGGTGCGCACCCTGCTCACTCAGCTCGTCAGCGAGCATCTTTGCGTACTCCCGAGAGCCATCATCGAACCAGTGGCTGATGAAGATATGCGGCGTATCCATCGGGCATCCTCTAAATACGGCGAGCGGCATAGTCCTGAAAGACGTATACCACATATTCCCTACTCGACAGTTATATTCGAGTGACCATCGGCCAGTTGAGCGACCCGTCGCATCCCTCTCATGCCGCATTCCCACCAAGCTACCGCCCATGCCCCAGATGGGCTAGCGGGCTCGGCGAAGCCACACACACCCGCGGACATTTCCACCCATGATCTCCACCCAAAAGGCGTCTGTCTCTGTCTGAGGTGGTTGCAAAAGCCGCTCTATCGTTCTATACTGAATCTTAGAACATTTGTTCTATTCACTGGAACGACGATACAGCAGATGGGCAGGTGCTCCCATGGCAGTGACAGTCCTTGTGGCCGAAGATGATCGTGTCATTCGTGAGCTGCTGCGGGCAGCGCTCGAGTTGGATGGCTATGCGGTGGTGACCGTGACGGATGGCGCGGAGGCGCTGATCGCGCTGCGTGGCGCGCATGAGCCGTGGGTCGCGCTGGTGGACCTGATGATGCCCCACGTGACGGGCTGGCAAGTCTGCGCGGAGGCAGCGCAGGATCCCGAGCTACGCTGGCACCGCCTCGTGGTAGTCTCAGCGGCGCTCATGCCCGGTGATCCGCCACCATATGGCGCGTGCGCGGCGCTGTGCAAGCCATTCTCCCTCGACGCGATGGAGTCTGTCGTGCGCTATGCCGCCGCCCTGTGCGATCCCACGCCGCACGCGCCGGTGCCTCATGGCGCCGCGGCATAGTGGTGGCTTATAGTGTGGCGACTCATGGCTCACCGACTGAGGCGCAGTTGCGCCGTGTGGGCAGCGTTCTCCTAATAGCGCTCCTGGCCGAGCGTGACGTCGCGGGCGGGCGCTGGCCACGATGGGGTGGCGCTCTCGGACGCCGCGCTCACACGATAGAGCACGGTGACCTGGCAGGGAACGCCCGCCTGGCCCGTCACAGGGTCCGTCACCAGGCTATCATGTTGCGGCGCGGCCACAAAGCTGGGCGGTGGCAGGTGATAGGTGCGCTCGAGCCAGTCTGTGAGGTGGTGAGCCACGGTCTCGAAGGTCAGCGCGTGCGGCCGCAAAGGAATGAGATAGCTCATGGCGAGCGCCTGCGCTCCGGCCGGGATGCGCTGAGGTGTGCCATAGCTGGGGCCAGCCTGCCCCATGAGCACGCTATTGGTCTCCTCGATCAGGTGCTTCTCGATGGCCTCGGTGTTCACCTTTACGCGCCCAGTCAGGCGATCCCACCAGGAACGCCCGGCGAGATCCACCGGCAGGAGGCTCGATCGGACCGCCATCGCGGTGAAGTGGGCATCTTCCGCGCGGAACCGGGCGATGATGCGGCGGAAGATGGGGTTGGTGGCATTCTGCACCGGAGAGAAGAGGAACGAGGCCATCCCCTCCGCAAGGGGCTGCAGCATCGTGCGCGCCGCCGCGGAATCCACCAGGATGGTCGTGCTCCCCGCGTCTCGGAGTGCCACCTTCTCCGGGTTCCCTAGGGTGGCCAGCGCGTCGAGCAGCTCCGGCTTGGCGTGGTCGCCTTCCACGATGCAGACGACCACGAGATCGGCGCTATTGAAGACACGCATGGCGCGTCCCACCAGCTCGTGGTAGGGCTGCACATATTCACTCTCGGCCACCCAGACGACAGTGTCGATCACCTTGTCGGTGTGCTGCGAGGTGCGAATGAGCTGATGGTGCAGCTCGGCGATCTCAGCCTCGTGCAGATCGTGCGGCATCCACTCGGGATGGTCGGCCTTCAGTTTGTGCCGCTCGGCGGCCGTCATGCTGATGTTGCGGCCGCGCAGCCCGGCTATCTGATCGAGCTGCCGCTGCACTGCCGGCGCGTGAGGCGAGGGGTCATGCACCCCAATCGTGTAGATCGGCATGTCGTGGAAGGTGCGCTCTGTTGCCGAGGCGATCTCGGCGG
>DASWAC010000206.1:0-3647 GCA_036391335.1 Ktedonobacterales bacterium | reverse complement strand
GACCCTCGCAGCTTTCATCTTCTATCAAGGACTCCTCTCGCGCATCCTGGACCCGCAAACCACTCTGCCCATCTATGACAACGCCATCAACAGCATCGCCGTAACCTACCTGCCCGATTACCTGGGCATTGGCTTGCCAGTGGTGGCAGTGCTCATCTATGGCGCATCTCTCCTGGTGGGGCGGAGGCAGCGGGAGAGGTATGGCCTGGCGGTGCCGTCGCTGGGGCAGATCGCCTTGCGTGTCGGAGTGGTGGCTGCGATCGTGGTGGCGCTGATCGTCTTCTTTGAGAATTATCGCGGGGTGCCACTGGTCGCGGTGATCCTCGCGGGCCTGATCATCATCTTCTGGCTCGTAACCTCACGCACCCGCTTTGGTCGTCACCTCTACGCCGTGGGTGGCAATGCCGAGGCTGCGCGCCGCGCCGGCATCAATGTCGTCGCGCTGCGCGTTGTGGTCTTCGCACTGGCGGCAATGATCGCCGCCATCGGTGGCATGCTGGAGGCATCGCGCGGTGTCTCGGCGGCGGCGGCCGTGCCTGGCTATCTGCTGCTCTATGCCATCGCCGCGGCGGTGATCGGCGGCGTGAGCCTCTTCGGTGGACGCGGCAGCGTGTGGGCCATCGTGCTGGGCGCGCTCATCGTCGGCAGCCTGCACAACGGCTTCGCGCTCACCAACCAGCCGGCCGCTGTGGAAGAGATGGCCGAGGGCATCGTTCTGCTGCTCGCCGTCCTGGTGGATGCCATTGCCCACAGACGCAGCGTCGCGGGCTTGCGTTAACGAGATACTGGAGGCACACGGGATGTCAGGCGCGACTCACACGTCATCCGCACCCTCGCCCACCGGAGCGAAGCCGCTGCGTGTTGGCCTGATCGGCTATGGGCTGGCAGGGCAGGTCTTCCATGCCCCGCTGATCGCCAGCACCCCCGGCATGGAGGTCGCCGCCATCTCGACGGGCAGTCCTGAGCGCCAGATGCGCGCCTTGCGCGACTATCCCGCGGCCAGCCTGTATACCACCGCAGAGGAGCTGCTGCGCTCGACACCACAGCTCGATCTCATCGTGGTGGCCTCGCCAAACCGCGCGCACGTGCCGTTAGGTGTGGCCGCCCTCGAAGAGGGCATCCCCGTCGTGATCGACAAGCCCCTGGCCGCCTCGAGCGCGGATGGTGAGCTGGTGCTCGCCGCCAGCCAGAAGGCAGGGAAGCTCTTCACGGTCTTTCAGAGTCGCCGCTGGGATAACGACTTCCTCACCGTGCGCCGGCTCATCGCGGCGGATGCGCTCGGCCCCATCGTGCGGTTCGAGAGCCGGTTCGAGCGCTTCCGGCCCGCCGTGAATGCGGACGCCTGGCGCGAGCTGGCCGCTCCCGAGGAAGCGGGCGGTCTCCTCTTCGATCTGGGCGCACACCTCATCGACCAGGCGCGGCTGCTCTTTGGGCATCCCGTCACGGTCTATGCGGAGGTAGACACGCGCCGCCCAGGCGCCCAGGTGGATGACGACGTGTTCGTCGCACTGCGCTTTGCCGGCGGGGAGATAGCCCATCTGTGGATGAGTGTGCTGCCGCGCGTCTCAGGTCCGCGCTATCGTGTCGTGGGCCTGCGCGCCACCTACGAGAAGCACGAGCTCGATCCGCAGGAAGAGGCCCTGCGCACGGGGGCCCGGCCCGGCGACGAGGGATGGGGACATGAGCCGCGCGAGGCCTGGGGAAAGCTCTCTAGTGAAGTGGGTGGGCTCCCGGTGACCAGCCTCGTCGAGACCCTCCCCGGCAGCTACGAGTCGTATTACGCGGGCGTGCGCGATGCCCTCCTCTCTGGCGGCCCGCCTTTGGTGGACCCCGCCGACTCCATCGCCACACTGCGAGTAATCGAGGCGGCGCAGCAGAGTGCGCGCACCGGCGCGGTGGTGAAGCTGGGCAAGCGATAGCGCCTCCCCGGAGAGGGCAGCATGCCGCAGCCTCGGCACGATGATGGCGTGACAACGGGGCCCAGCGCCTCAGCATCACGCCTCAGCGCCTACTCGCCGACGGGCACCCAGATATTCTTGACCTGCACCGCCTCGCGCAGGAACTCGCGGCCCTCACCCTGCTCGGCGTCCAGCCAGGCGCGGCGCGAGCCATCGTGCGCCCAGGTGCGCTTCATATTTCCAGCGGAGGCCTCCTCGACGGTCTTGGCCCCGGCCCACGGTCCGAACCACCATAGCGCGTCGATATCATCGTGCTGTGCCAGCACCTTGGCCAGCGTGTCACGAGGCCCCGTCACGATATTGACCACCCCGTTGGGCACATCGGAGGTCTCGAGCACGGAATAGAAGTCCGTCGCGCTCAGTGGGTGCCGCTCGGAGGGCACCACGACGACCGTGTTCCCCATGGCGATGGCCGGCGCGACCAGCGAGACGAGGCCCAGCAGGGGATACTCCTCGGGACAGATGACGCCCATCGTGCCCATCGGCTCGTGCACCGCCAGCGTCAGTCCGCGCATCGGCGTGCTGTGGATCGCGCCGTCGAACTTGTCGGCCCACGCGCCATAGCTGAAGAGCCGCTCGATGCTGGCCTCCACCTCGCGTCGCGCGTCATCCTCACTCTGGCCTGTCATGCGCACCAGCCGCTCGGCAAACTCCGCTGCGCGCACGGCGAGATTTTCCGCGAGGTAGTAGAGGATCTGGGCGCGATTATGCGCGCTCGCGCCGCCCCAGCCGCTGCCGGCCGCGCGCGCTGCCTCGACCGCATTGCGGATGTCTTTTCGGTTCCCCTCGCCGACCTCGCCGAGATACTCACCCTTGGCCCCGGTGATCACCCGACTATAGCCGCCATCTGGCCGGGCCTGCTTCCCACCGATGAAGAGCTTCGGGGTGCGATCGATACTCGCCCAGGCGGGCACGTGCCCATTGGTGGCGAGGCTCTGGCGGCCGTTGGTGGCCTCCGGCTCGGCGATGGGCATGGCCTTCGCCTTTTTCCCCTTGCGGCTGGCCGCGCTCGCGCCGTTCTTCGTGGCGGGCTCGTCGCCATCGTGGGCGGCCTCCCAGGCGGGGCGCATATACTCCCACATGCCTTCCAGCCCACCCTCACGACCAAAGCCGCTCTCGCGATAGCCCCCAAAGCCCGAGGCCGCGTCGAAGAGGTTCGTGCTGTTGACCCAGATCGTGCCAGCCTTCACCTTGCGGGCCACATCCAGCGCGAGGTTCACGCTCTCGCTCCAGATGCTGGCAGCCAGGCCATAGGGCGTGTTGTTGGCCAGCGCGACGGCCTCCTCAGGCGTGCGGAAGGTCATCGCGACGAGCACCGGGCCGAAGATTTCCACCTGGGCGATGGTCGCGGCGGGCGAGACATTGGTGAAGAGCGATGGCGGATAGAAATAGCCATCGGTGGGGCATGCCCAGCTCGGCTGCCACAGCTCGGAGCCCTCGGCCACACCTTGTTCCACCAGACCACGAATCTTCTCGAGCTGCACCGGCGCGATGATGGCGCCGATATCCACTGCCTTGTCGAGTGGGTCGCCCACGCGCAGCTTTTCCATGCGGGCACGCAGCTTCGCCAGCAGGCGCTCCGAAACGCTTTCCTGCACCAGCAGGCGCGAGCCCGCGCAGCAGACCTGCCCCTGATTGAACCAGATGGCGTCTACCACGCCCTCGACGGCGGAGTCCGGGTCGGCGTCA
>DASWAC010000205.1:0-3532 GCA_036391335.1 Ktedonobacterales bacterium | reverse complement strand
GCATGGCAGCCCAGGCAGACCAAGACGCATATCCATGAGGGGCGTCGTCCAGCACGGTGCCCTGAAGCTCGGCTTCATCTGGCTCGTCAAAGCGTGCACGCCACTGCGTCAGCTCCTCTTCGCTCATTGGCCATGTCTGGTCCGGCGCTTCTACAAAGCGCGTTTGGACACGCCTTCGTTGCGTTTCTCGGTCAATGGGCAAATAGATCACCTGGCTTTTCGCTCCTATCTGCCTGGCGATCCATCTCAGAGATGACCGTTCGTCTCTGCTCCAAAATCCGAAATCCAGGACGACGTTGGTATGTAGCTGAAGAGCGCGCAGAGCTATCCAGATCAGACGACCTTCCAGGGCATCTCGTTCTGCCGGAACGTTTCTCCCAAATAACGACTTCATCCACTCATCAGGGGTAAACCGCAGGGCGGGGGATTCAACCTCTAATTGCCTGGCTTTTATGGTCTTGCCAGCCCCTGGAAGTCCCACTATGAGATAGAGTGTTGCTGGTTGTTTCATACCTGCATTGTGGCACACGTGTACCCAACTTCACTGCAGGGACGGGGCCTCCAGGATCGCCCACTCGGCCTCGCTCAGATCGCTGGGATAGCGCTTCCGTGGTAACGTGTCCATACCCCAATCTACTACTTATGGAACAGTCTCTTAGAGGCGTGAGGCGATAGCGCCACGCCCGAGTCGATCACGCAGTGCCCGCTCGATTGGGATGGACGGGGTCCGATGGTAACTGGCCTTGCGTCTGGCGCCGCGGGCGCGAATGGGCAGTGGCACGCCGTGGTCTTCGCTCTCGTCTTTGGAGCGTGCAGCCTTCCTAGCATCTTCCACGTGTTGACCCATCCCGATCTCCTCCGGCGCCGCGCACATGCTGGACCGCTCGCCGAGCGAGAGCCGAGGCAAAAGCTCATCATCTCTCTCGTCCTGCTTTGCCTGTTGACCCTGATCCTCACTCTGGTGCTCGACGAGAGCCATGCCTGGTCTCATGTCCCTGCCATTGTTGCGCTCTTTGGCGATCTCTTGGCCGGCGCTGGCCTGCTGCTGGTCTGGCTGGTGCTGCGCGCCAACCCATTTGCCGCCTCAACGGTCACCGTGGAGACAGGGCAAGTGGTGATCTCGACCGGGCCCTATGTGCATGTTCGCCATCCCATGTATAGCGGAGGGCTGCTCCTGCTTCTCGGCACACCCCTGGCGCTGGGGTCCTGGTGGGGACTCGTCCTGGTCCTCCCACTGATCGCCCTGATCGTCTGGCGACTGGAAGGGGAAGAAGTCTATCTGTCCGCCCAGCTCCCAGGGTACCGCGACTACTGCGCCAGCGTACCCTATCGGCTCATTCCCCGCGTCTGGTAGGCCAGAGCGATCGGGGGCCACTTCGCATGGGGTGACGCGCATGCTTGACCTGGCCATCGCCAGACTTTCTCAGCCGCGTGGCGTGGCCGTCGCGGCAGGGGCCGTGGGCACCGAGCCTCCCAGGCGCGTTGAATGGGTATCGCGTGGCGAGCTATACCACAGCAGCAGCACGCGGCTGGCGGGGAGCCAGTTTGGCTGGAAGGTCGGCACCGACCAGCCCCAGAAGAAGACCCCCGCGATATTGGGATCATTCACCGTATTTACCAGGGTGGCCTGATAGGCATCGGCTTGCAACTGTGGGTCTGCCGGCGCCGATGATTGCCACACCCACGGCTGATAGAGCGCGTCGGATCCGTTGCGAAAGCCCACCTCAGAGAGGATGACCGGCTTCCCTAGCTCGATGGCGAGGGCATCCAGATAGTCACGCACGCGATAGCGCCACAGCGTGGGCAGTGAGCTTGCGTCGCGTGGGGCTGGGCGCGTCGTGAGCGGACGGTATTCCGAGACGCCGATATACGAGAGCAGCGGATTGCTTTCCCAGGCATGGGTGCGCTTGAGCGCCGCTGTCCAATTCATGTCATAGGTGAGCGTGCCGGAATAGACGTCATGCGCCTGGGCGATGAGAGTATTCCAATAGCTGGGGGCGGCGTACTCGAGATATTCATACTCCGTGCCGAGGGCAAACTGCTCGGCATGCTCGCTCTCGGCTGCCAGGAGGTATGGCCTGAGCGACGCGAAGTAGTTGTCGAACCAGGCGGTGGTCCACTTTGGGTTCAGTGGATGGATATCGCCTGCCCAGCCGGTCGCGCCCACCGTGAGGAAGGGCACGATGAAGACCTTGAAGCCTGCCTGGTGGGCGGCGCGGATCCCCTGGGCGATGCTCTCGGGCGAGGCCGTCTGGGGGCTTGGCGAGAGGCTCGTGTCCCTGAAGCCCTTTTGATAGAGCGTGATGGGCAGCTCTACCCATGCGGCGGCGGTCTGCTGCTTGATCTCGCCCAGGCCGAACGAAAACGTATGGTTGCTATCGCTATAGCCCTCGACACCCCACTGCGGGAAGATGACCCCTGTCTGGAAGTCGGTGGGCAGCACGCCCATCACGGGCAGCGGTGTCGGTGGGAGCGATGCTTGATAGACCTGCTGTGGTGTCGAGCCCGTCAGCAACGCCCATTCCATCCCGATACCCAGCAGCACGGTCAAGATCGCCATAAGCACAGCAGTGAGCACTTTGATCATGCGGAAGGTCTCCGGGCCAGCGGCGCCGGTTGTTTTGGCGCCTCATGAGGTGAGGGTGAAGGTGAGCCGGCTAGACTGGGCTTATAGATGACGAAGAAGTCGCGTTTAGGGAGCAGGCTATAGAGCACACCTGCAGCTTCGAGCAGTGCATACCAGATATAACATAGAGAGGAGAGCCATGCCAAGAGGCGCAGACCTACCCACACGGCCACCCGCTGCCACCAGAGGAGTGGCTTGCCCGACGCGGCGGCCCGGGCGATGTGTGCTCGCGCCGCATGTCGCGCCTCGACGTGGGCGCCCTGCAGATAGGCAAGCACGAAGGTGGCCCAGCCGAAGTCAGCCGGGATGCGCATCCAGACTGGCGGGGCGATGTGCACCACCAGCGCGGCCAGGGTGACGACGAACGGGATGAACGAGATTTGCCACAGCGCGGTAAAGATGGCGAGTGACGCCCGATAGCGCATGGGAACCCGCGCGTCGCGCAGTACCAGGCGGATGCCGGAAAGCCACCGCGCCCGCTGGCGGATGAAGTCCATCACGCGCTGGGGCGGCTGCTCGTAGATGTAGCCTTCGACCCAGGTGAAACGATAGCCTCGCGCCCACGTGCGCAACGCCCAGGCAGCGTCTTCGGTCAGCGAGCTGGCCGGGCCGACGTCAAAGGAAAGCTGTGGGTCGTCCTCGCCTGCCACCACGATATACGAGCCGTGGATGCCGAAAAGCGGCATGCCCAGCGCATATTGCAGGCGAAAGCGGCCGATGTCGTCAGCAGTGCGCAGCGCGTCGGCCCCACGAAAGAACCAGCTCCCACCCGCATAGAGGATGCCACCCTGCCCGACGACCCGTGGCGTGGCGAGTTGCTCGCGCTCCGCCTGGCGATAGCTCTGCCTCACCAGGCGATAGAGCCCCGCGATGAGGGTCGAATCCATCTGGCTCTCTTCATCGAGG
>DASWAC010000204.1:0-2518 GCA_036391335.1 Ktedonobacterales bacterium | reverse complement strand
TCAGCCTGCTCGTGCAGACGGATGCCATTGAGGCCAGTGATCGCTGTCTCGCTCGCGGAGGCGGTGCCTGCGAGCACGAGGGCCAGCATAATGGCCGCTATGAAGACCCAGTCGTGTGCCTGCCAAGTGATCGACGCTGAGAGGGTCCTCATCGCCAATGCCGGCAGCCAGGTACTGTCACTTTCCAACTTTTCTCAGTTTTCTCCTCCCATCACCGCCTCGGTTCCCGCATTGGACGGGTGGCGTGATGGGTACCTCATGATTCACTCTACGGTCGCTTCGTCAGAATGTTGCGCTGCGTCCTTTGAGCCAGAGGCCGATTTCGTCTCGCGATATTTGATCACGCGCGCGGGCATGCCCACGGCGATCCCACCGGGCGGCACGTCGCGACGAACCACCGCGCCCGTTCCCGTCAGCGCATCGTCTCCGATCTCCACCGGCGCGACCAGCATGGTGTCGCTGCCAATGAAGACGCGCTCCCCGATCGTGGTGGGATATTTCTTCCCATCGCTGGCGTAGTTGCAGGTGATGACCCCAGCCGCGATATTGGAGTGCGCGCCCACGGTGGCATCACCCAGGAAGCTGAAGTGCCCCATCTTCACTCCTTCGCCCAGGGTCGAGTTCTTTACCTCGGCGAAGTTGCCCAGATGCACACCCTTGCCCAGGTGTGCGCCAGGACGCAGGTGACTCATCGGGCCGATGTTCGATCCGGCCTCCATACGTGCTTCTTCCACCCACGAGGCGAGAATCCGGCAGCCGTCACCGATGTGGCTGTCGCGCACCAGGCTATTCGGCCCGATCTCACAGCTCTCGCCGATCACCGTGCCGCCACGCAGCGCCGTGCCTGGCCGCAGGATGGTATCCATCCCGACACGCACGCCGGCCTCCACATAGGTGCTGGCGGGATCCTCGATGGTGACGCCCGAGAGCATCAGGTCGCGGAGGATCCGCTCGCGCAGCATGCGCTCCGCCTCGGCCAGGGCGACGCGGTCATTCACCCCGCTCGTCTCGCTGATGGTGGCCATCACGGTGGCGACGGTCCGCTTCTCTGCGACGGCGCGCTCGATAAGGTCTGTCAGGTAATACTCGCCGTTGGGGTGAGGCTCCAGGTGATCCAGGTGCTCCCACAGCCAGGCGGCGTCGAAGCAATAGATGCCCGAGTTAACCTCGTGGATGCGTGTCTGCTCCGGTGTGGCGTGACGTCGCTCGACGATGCCGGTGACGTGTCCCTTGCCGTCGCGCACGACACGGCCATAGTCATTGTCCTCGGCGACCTCGCCGGTGATGAAGGTGATGGTGGCGTGGCTGGCCGCGTGCTGCGCCAGCAGGTCGCTGAGGGTCTCCGCACGGATCAATGGCGTATCGCCATAGACCACCAGCACGGTGCCCAGCTCGCGCGCGGCGTTGCCCAGTGCATCGCGTGCCACACGGACGGCGTGCCCGGTGCCAAGCTGTGGCTCTTGCTCGACGAGGGTGAGGTCCTCTGGCGCCCAGCGGAGGGCGGCGCGGACCTGGTCACGCTCATGGCCCAGCACGAGGACATATCGAGTCTCAGCCACCTGCACCGTACCGGCCCTATCCGGCTCCTTTGGGTGATCGCCACTCGGTGGGGTGCGCCGGTGGGCCGTGGCGTCGTGGGCAGCGCGCAGCACGTGCTCCACCATAGCGCGCCCGGCGACGCGGTGTGCGACCTTTGGCAGCCGGGAGCGCATGCGCGTGCCCTTGCCTGCCGCGAGCACAAAGACGCCAGTGGGTTTTGAGTCAGAGCGTGTCATGCAAGCTGCTTTCTGGCGCTACCGTGTGAGACTGGCTCGGGCGCCTGGATTCGAACCAGGGATCATGGATTCAAAGTCCATTGCCTTACCGCTTGGCCACGCCCGAAAGAGAGATGCTCGCTGTGCCGCGAGCCTCTAAGAGTATCGTACACCGTGCCCCGCTCAGTCAAGAAACGCGGACCGGCTGGATGCGCCCCACGCAAGGCGCTCGCCTGCCCAGGGGAAGCCTGCTCGAAGCCTATGATGCCAAGCTGCGGCGGCTCTTGCCTTTTCTAGTGAGGCTGTAGTATATCGTAGCAGACTGTCAAGCGAAGAGCAGGAGTTTCTAATGAGTGAGCAGCGGAACGAGACGGAGGACTACGCAGCCCATGTCTCCAGTATCTCCAGGCTTGAGAGAGCGGTGGTCTCAGCCCGGCAAGTCGCTTGGGCTCTGATTGGATTTGTTGTGATCACGATTGCAGGGGGCATGTTGCTTATTGTGCCTGCCAGTGCCAATGCAATTGATGCGCGATTGATGCCCGGTTATGTGATTGGCCTTTTTTGTGCCCTATTTGTAGAGGGGCTATTGCTTCTTGCCGCAATGTCGGATGTCAGCTCCAATAGACGTCTAATCCGAAGTATCCGAATTGAATCACAAGTGGTAAAGCTCGAGAATGAGCATCCCGAGTTAATCGCACTGACGAGCCTAATGGAACTCACCACTGCAGAAAGAGAAGAGGCATCTAGCGGTCGGTCATATCGGG
>DASWAC010000203.1:0-3240 GCA_036391335.1 Ktedonobacterales bacterium | reverse complement strand
CAAAACTACTCTTATGTAGCTTTCAATTCTATAGTACAATACACAAGTTGGAGATACAATAGTAAAAGCGAGATGCAAAGAGATTTAACATACATGTGCCAACTGTTGACCTAGTGCTGCCAAGCGTGCGATAATGAAGCGCTTACCTATTGCGGCTACAGATCAGATGAGGTGTGCGCGTGGCTCTCATGTATCCCGAGCGGATCGCGGCTGATGTCAAGAGTAGCGCGGAGAGGCTGCTTTTCGAGCAGCTGGCGAGACAGCTCCCGGATGACTATGTTGTCATGCACAGCGTCAAGTGGCTGACTCGCGACCGGCAGCACTTCGACCGCGATGGTGAGGCCGATTTCCTGGTCTTTCACCGTGATCTGGGCGTGCTCGTGCTCGAAGTGAAGGGTGGCCGCATGCGCATAGATGGCGCGACCGGCCGGTGGTCCTCCATTGACCGTGAGGGGCACGCTCACCCTTTGAGCCGAAGCCCATTTGATCAGGCTCGGAGCAACCTCTACAGCTTGCAGGCCAAGCTGGCTGAGGCTCCGGCGACGCGCCCCTATGACTATCGCTTGCAGCGCGGCGTGGCGTTCCCTGATGTGGTGGTCGGGTCAAGCGATATCGGGTTGGATGGTGACCGTGAGATTATCCTCGACTCCACCGACCTCAACCGCCTCGAGCCGGCCATCCGGCGGATCATCGGCGTCCCCGATAGGCGTCCGGTCTTGAGCGAGGCTGCCATGGACGCGCTCGTGGAAACGTTGCAGCCCACGCGAGTCATCAGCCGCTTTGGGCTGGGCAGCCAGGTGCTGACCGCCGAGGAGCGCATTACCGACCTGACGGTCAGGCAATATGCGATTCTGGATATCCTGCAATCGAGGCCTCAGGCGGCGATCTGGGGATGCGCCGGATCGGGCAAGACGATGCTGGCCCTCGAGAAAGCACGGCGTCTGGCAAACGAGGGTTTTCGCGTCCTTTTCACCTGCTTCAACATCAATCTGGCACAGTGCGTGAGTGAGCAGCTACGCGCGGATGACCGCACCGCCTTCGAGCGCATCCATGTCGCGCACTATCATGACCTGGTGCGTGAGCTGTGCGCCAAGGCCGGTGTCGTGCTGCCGCCCCAGCCCACCGGCAGCAGTGAGGAGATCGATCAATATTTCACTGAAGAGATGCCTCACAAGCTCAGTGAGGCCATCGCCAGGCTCCCCGACCGCTTCGACGCGATCATCGCTGATGAGGGGCAGGATTTCGCTGAGCTGTGGTGGGTGACGCTGATGGAGCTGCTGGCCGACTCGCAACATGGCGTCTTCTACATCTTCTACGACGATAATCAGCGCATCTATAACCAGAGCGCGCCCCTGCCAATCCCAGATCCACCGTTCCACCTCACCACGAATTGCCGCAACACTGTCGAGATCCATCAACAGGCGGTGAGATACTTCCCCGGCGATCCCAAGCCGACCTCTCAGGGGCCCAATGGCGCTCATCCCGATGTCATCCCCATCGAGGCCAAAGGAGAGATGGAGGCGTTGCGCAAAGCCTTTGCCCGGCTCTTTACTGACGAGAAGCTCTCCGCCTCGCATGTGGTCGTGCTCACGCCGCGCAGCGAGCGTACCAGCATGCTCAAAGAAGGGCAGCAGGTGGGAAGCATGCGACTCACCTGGGCGAGGAATCCCGGGCCGGGGCAGGTGCAAGTGTGCAGCATTCATGGCTATAAAGGCCTGGAGAGTCCCGTCGTCGTGCTTGCGGAGCTCGACCGGCTGCATTTCGACCACAGGGATGAGCTCCTCTATGTGGCCACCTCACGCGCCCGCAGCCATCTGATCATCCTGGGGCAGCTCCCAGAGCCGGACTGATGTCCGGCCGCGCCTCATTGCTGGCGCGCGACGCTGTTGCTTGCCGCAATCGTCGAGGGGAGGCCTGGGAGTGGCACCCACTCTGACCATACGCCTTTCGCCGTGGCGTCCAGGGTGATGACCGGCTGCGCGCGGGTGCTCGCGTTGCGCGCCAAGAGCGTCTGCGTCCCGTCGACGCGCACGGCCGCGGCGAGGTCGTGTCCTGCGCTCAAGGCGCCACCTAGCGATGTGCATTCTGCCCAGCTCGTGGTGGCGTCGTCGGCATGAGTGAGGTCGAGCAAGTCCCCTTGTGGTCCGCGCGCCAGCACGTCCAGGATGCCGTTGTGCAGGGAGGCGATCGGCCGTCCCGCGACCGCGCAGGGCAGGAGCTGCCACGCCGACCACACGCCATCGCTCGTCTGCCATCTGCCCCAGAGATTGCCGTCCGCGCCGGTCACGAAGATGATCTGCGCCGAGCTGGCAGTGTCAGTCACGATCGAAGGCATGCTGGCCAGCGAGACACTCGCGCTTGGCGTGCCGAGGCTCTCCCAGGCCGACCATGTGGCCGACTTCTCGGTGACATGGAGCGTCCGGTGCGCCAGGAGGACCACGCCGTCGCCGATTGGCTGCGCCTCGACGAAGATGTCGAGCGTCGCATCATGCGCCACCACCACCGGCGCGCCTGCCAGGCTCATGCGGTCGGGCATGCCGAGCGACTGCCACGGCGACCAGTCACCCGTAAAGAGGTCGCGAGTGCGCTCCCACACCGCGCCATCACTGCCACGCAGGCTCACCAGCTCGGTGGTCTGGGCAATGGCCAGGGTGGGATCGCTTAGCGCGCGCACACCTGGGGGTGCCCCGAGTGGCTGCCACGCTTCCCACGCGCCATTGAGCTGTTGGACACTCAGCCAGAGCTGTCCGTCCGACCCTGTGACGTAGGCCTCCTGCCCCTGGCCGCGCACATAGCCAACCACTGGCGTGCCATCCAGATTGATACCCGCCGGCTGGCCGATGCGCGCCCATCCTGCCCAGACGCCCGGCGCGGACTGGGGATTATGCCAGAGGGCACGATCGGCACCGGTGGCAAAGGCGTCGAGCTGGCCGGTGGCAGTGCGGCCGATCGCGCCAAAGGGCATGCTGCCTGTCGTTGAGTTCACCGCGAAGTGGATCCAGCCGCGAGTGATGCGATGGTCGCCTACGTGCTTCGGCGTGATGTGCCAGCCATTGGTGACCTGGGTGAGCGGGAGCGTCTGAAAGTAGTACGTGTCTGGCGCGGCGGCCCAATCGAAGTTTTCCTGGAAGACCGAGACGCTGGTCGCATCCGTCGCGACGATGACGGCCACATGTCCGGTTCCGATCAGGCCCGAATTCCAGCCGACGGTGGGGTCGCTCACATCCTGAAAGATGAGCA
>DASWAC010000202.1:0-2836 GCA_036391335.1 Ktedonobacterales bacterium | reverse complement strand
CAGGCGCTGGGCTGGCTGGCCATCAACCACGCGCTGGGGCACATCCCCGCCTCGCGTGTCTCAGTGCTGCTGCTCTTGCAGCCGGTGCTCACGGCCATCTTCGCGGTGCCACTCCTGCGCGAGACGCTGGGCGCGCATCAGATCATCGGCGGCTTGGTAGCCATCACGGGCATCGCGCTGGTGAATCGCGCACGGGGATAGCTCAGCCCCTACCGCTGGGCGAGCGTGTGCCGCGCCTCGGGTGAGACGTCCGGCGTTGTATAGTGCGCCGAAGCGAGTCCGCACGCCCAATGCCTGGTAGCCGCAGGCAGGGCGCCGTCACACGAACAGGGGCGCACCATGGCAAGCAACGTCCGCTCGGTCGAGTCGTCCGCGAACCCTGGGACCATCTGGCGCATCTGGTCAGACGTCTCTCCGTGGCCCACCTGGAACACCAATGTCTCCGCGATGTCGCTCAACGGCCCACTGGCCACCGGCGCGACGGGAACCATGACGAACAAGGCGGGACGCACCCACAGCGTCGCCATCACGGAGGTCCAGCCGGGCAGCTCATTTCGCCTGGAGACGACCCCCATCCCCATGACGCCCTTCGCCTTTGACTGCACGGTCGCCCCCAGGGAAGGTGGCGGCAGCGTCATCAGCCAGGGCGTCACAATGAAAGGGCCTCTAGGAGGGCTCCTCACCCGCGTGATGGGCCCACAGGTGGCCGAGAGCTTCCTGCCGCTGCTGCGCGGGCTCGCGGCGCGAGCTGAGGCGGGAAGCTAACAGCGATCAGGCGGTGGCCTTCACATAGACCGGGGTCCCATTAGCCGCCCAGCCATAGAGATGCTCCGCGTCGGGGGTGCGCATGCCCACGCAGCCGTGGCTCCCGGTCTCCCATGTGCCGTTGGGAAGCTGGTGTGGCACGTTGCTGCCAGGACCAAAATCGACATGCCACCACGCATCATGCAGGTAAAAGCCGCCGTCTTTGAACTCGAGCGCGTAGTTGATGTGCGTTGGGTAATAGTAATAGGGCGACCCCTGCGGCCATGGCGAGATGAACATCGCCGCGTAGCCATCACCGTTGTGCTCAGGGCAGTTCACGTTGTGCGTGGTGGTGGGCGCGTTGTTGTTGGTCCACAGCTTGTCGGAGCATTCCTTATAGAAGACGTGAAAGACCCCCGTGGGCGTCGGCAGCTCAGGCCGACCAGTCTCGACCAGGATGCTAAACGCAAAGGAGCCGTCCTGATAGGCGAAGAGCTGTTGGCGCGAGAGGCTGACCAGGATCACCCGGCCGGTCTGTGATGGTGCGGCGGGCACCCCGGCGGGCAGCGGCTTCGGCGTGGGTGTGGAGGTCGGCACCGCAGTCGGTCTGGGCGTCACCGTTGGCGCCAGCGTGGGTGTCGGTGCCAGGGTCGCGGTGGCCGTCGGCTCGGGGATGATATCTTGCTTCTCACCTGGGCCGGAGGGCGTCGTGGTGGAGGTGCTCTGCCGCAAGAAGCCTGGGTCAGCGCAGCCAGAGAGTCCGATCAGCAGCGCCGCGAGGAGGCTGAGCAGTAATGACATGGTCACTCGCAGTGCAACTGGAGATTGCCTCGACAGTGATTGCATTGGTCCGCTCCTTGGCATAGTCATTCACGCTACAAACAGATTGCGCGGATAAGTCTTTCTTCCCACTATTCAATACGGCAAAAGTGCCGCTGAGATCATCCCCAATTGATGAATTCCTGGGCGCGCGGGGAAATCGAGATACAATGTGATCGCAATCTCTCATCACCTGAGTGTGGAGGAAGTGGACCATGGCGGCAGAGAACGAGACGGCGGCCCGCGCCACCTATGACGAGCTGGTTGACGAGATCACGAGCACCTCACCCGCGACGAGCGGCGCGATGTTTGGCATGCCGTGCCTCAAGGCCGGCGGGAAAGCGTTTGCCGGCTTCACCAGCGGGGCGGCGGTCTTCAAGCTGAGTGGGGCCACCCACGCGGAGGCGCTCCGGCTAGCGGGCGCGCATCTCTTCGATCCCATGGGTGGCCGCCCCATGAAGGAATGGGTAGTCGTGCCGCACACGCATGCCGGGGCGTGGTCCCGACTGGCCCGCGCCGCCATGGCCTATGTCACGGCTGGCCGCTAGGCACTCCGAGGCGTCAGCCGGCAGTGTCATGCTGCGTTGACATGGTGGACGTGTTCAGCTCAGCGAGAGATGTGCGCTGGCGACCCTGCTCATCGAAGTTGTCAGCGGCCAGCCAGCGCTCGAATGCGACCTTGCGGGCTGGCCATTCGTGATCGAGCATCGAGAACCAAGCGGTGTCGCGATTGCGGCCCTTCGCGATGGTGTGCTGGCGAAAGGTGCCTTCGAAGGTGAAGCCCAGCCGCCGGGCCGCGTGTTGCGACGCCGCGTTGAGCGCGTTGCACTTCCACTCATACCGGCGATAGCCGAGATCCTCGAAGACGTGGCGCGCCATGAGGTACATCGCCTCGGTGGCGGCGGGGGTGCGCTGCAGTGCGGCGGTATAGAGAATGCCACCCACCTCGATGCAGCGGTGCGCCGGCTCGATGCGCAGATAGGAGGCGTGCCCCACCGCCTGACCGGTGGCCGCGTCGAGGATGGCGAAATAAAGCGGGTCCGGTGACGCCGCCTTTTCCGCGAGCGAAGCGCGAAACGCTTCTCTATCGGCATATGGGCCGTCGTATAGGTAGAGCCAGAGCCGGTCGCCTTCGGGGCCACGCGTGCTGGCATAGAGCGCCTCGGTGTGCGCTGCCGGGTCGATCGGCGTGATGATCACCCGCGGGCCAGTGAGCGTCACACGCTCAGGCCGGCGCGCGGGCGTGGCATCCACACGCGGGCCAATGGGCAAT
>DASWAC010000201.1:0-2268 GCA_036391335.1 Ktedonobacterales bacterium | reverse complement strand
CCTGGGCACGGGCTCGACCGCCGAGCTGCTGGTGCGTGCCGTGGCTGAGCGTGTGCGCACAGGCCTCCGGGTCACCGGCGTGCCGACCAGCGAGCGCACCCAGGCACTGGCCGCCTCGCTTGGCATTCCCCTGGCCGATCTCGACGCAGTAGACACGCTCGACCTGAGCATTGACGGCGCCGATGAGATCCTGTTGCCAGCACTCGACCTCATCAAAGGGCATGGCGGTGCGCTGCTGCGTGAGAAGCTGGTGGCTCAGGTCAGCCAGAGGCGCATCATCATCGCCGATGCGACGAAGGTGGTGAGCTCGCTGGGCGCGCAGACGCGAGTTCCTGTCGAGGTGGTACGGTTCGGCTGGCGACACACCGCGCAGCGCCTGGCCGCATTGGGCGTCGCACCGGCATTGCGGCAGCACAGCGGCGGTGCATTCGTCACCGACGGCGGCAACTATATCCTCGACTGCGCGTGCCCTTCGCTGGGTGATCCCGCCGCAGTGGCGCGCGCGCTCAAGCTGGTGACCGGGGTGGTGGATTCCGGCCTCTTCATTGGCATGACCGAGCGCGTCATCATCGGCGGGCCGGATGGCGTGCGTGCCTATGACCGGCCGCTATGACGCCCCAGCAATCAGTGGGCGCGGCGTCGCTGAGGTGGCGTCTCCGGCATCATACTCATGACTGATGACCGGCACGCGCAGGATAATCGTCGTTCCCTGATCTGGACCACTGCGCACGCTGAGGTTGCCCCCGATGAGAGCGATGAGGGCGCTATGCGTGAGCAGGCCCGTTCGCGTGCCGGGCGCGCTATCGGCGGCAGGCGTGGCGGCTGAAGCCTCGCGGCCGCTGCCCAGGCCGACACCGTCATCTGCCACCTCGATCACCAGCTCTTCGCCTTGAGCCTCGTCATGCTGTGTGTCGATGCGCAGATGCAGCCGCAGTGTGCGATGCAGCGCACCGCCTCGGGCATGTTTGCCCGCGTTGCGCACGGCTTCGAGGGTGGCCCCCAGCAAGAGATCGGCGACCACCGGGCTGAGCGCGTTCCCGGCCGTCTCTCCGTGCTCACTCACCTGCCAGGTGACTTCGTCAAATGTGCCACGGAACTCGCTATCGAGCGAGGCGCGTAACGCGCTGACGATGCCGCGCTCTAGGCGGCGGCTGGCTACGATGGGCGCGGAGCGCATCAACGCGGCGAGGTCATGATGCGCCCGCCCGAGCTCAGCCACCACTGCGGCGAGATCCGCGGCGAGCGGCTCACTCTCGGCTGAGCGCAGCCCACCACGCAGGCCGTCGAGACGGAGCATGGCCAGGTGGAGTCGGGGCAGCACGTCATCGTGCAGTGTGCGCCGGGGCAGCGCCGCGCTCAGCTCGGACTCCAGCCCGCGTTGTCGTGCCAGCGAGACAATGGCCTGTGCTGCGGCGAATTCGCCCACCGCGTCGAGGATGCGGTCACCACAGGCACGCGCGACCGCCAGATCGGAAGAGGTATAACCCGCACCGTCGGCTCGTGGCCCCAGGACCAGCTTCGCGAAGATGCCATGCTCATCGCTCACGGGGACCACCCACTCACGCGAGTCAACGGATTCGACTGGCGGCTGCTCTGCTGGGTCAACGCTGGCTTCATAGGTGAACGTGCGCTGCAGGCGACCCGCCGAGAGGGCCAGCCGGGCATGCTGGGCGCCCAGCACATCGCGGCACAGGCTGGTGAAGAGCGACTCGATGCTATGCTCGACTTCGTTGGGATCCGTGGAAAGCCACGCGCCGCGTGTCGCGGTGAGGCTGGCGACGAAGGGGCGTAGCTGGGTGAGCTGGCGCTCGTGCGCGGCGTAGGACTGCCAGGTGAAGAGCGCATACGCGCCCGCGACCAGCGCCACCAGCACCAGCAGCTCAGGCAGGGCAAGCGGCTCGATGGTGGCCATGACCGCTACCACCAGGGAGAGCACCGCAGCCGCGACGGCCATGCCAAGCCAGTGGCTGACGAAGCCACGCTGAGGCAGTCGCCGCTCGATGAGGATCCCCTGACGCACGACGGCCCAGCCCACGGCGACGCCCACCCCGGCGAGTGAGACCTGCACCAGGAGGTCGAGCAAGATCAGGCTCAGCGGCACATGGCCCGGCGGGGTTACCGGAAAGTGTAGGCTGACGGGCATCAGGCCGAGGGCCGCGCGCCGGGCGGAAAGCGCAGTGAGGACACCAATGGCCGCGACCGTGCCGCCGGCGAGCAGCATGCACACCGAGGCGGCAAGCAGAGCCGGGCGAGCACGTCCCCAGGCAT
>DASWAC010000200.1:0-3324 GCA_036391335.1 Ktedonobacterales bacterium | reverse complement strand
GGCCACGAGCCAGGGAGTTAGCTCGGGGGTGGCAGTTGGCTCAGGGGTGGGTGTCAGCGTGGCCGTGGGCGATGGGATCACGTCAATGATGCCCGCCGGGCCGCCTCGCAGCCCGAGTCCCAGCCAGTTTGCCGTCGCCATGCAGGTCGCACCCACTGTCACCACGACGAGCGCCAGGCCCAGCACCGGCCAGAGCCAATTGCGGCGGCGCGGGCCGCGTGGCGCGTCTGACGGCGGCTCACCCATGGGCCAAATGGGCGCCCCACCGGCGGGCGCATCCATCATCGTGTCTTCGCCGCCCGGTGGCGAGCCTGCCCCTCGCGATGCCAGCGCGAGCCCGCCATCCGCGAATGCGCTGCGCCCTATGCGGACGCCTGCCCGCGCGGCCGCCGCGCGCAGTGACTGGGCGAAGTCGCCAGGAGTCGGTGGCCGGTCCTCAGGATGTTTTGCCAGGCCACCAAAGATGGCTGCTTCGAGGCCGGGGGGCACATCTGGTCGCAGCGCTCGCAGCGATGGCGGGGGCGCCTTGATTTGCCGCGAGAGCACCTCCGCCGTGTCACTGCCACCAAATGGGGTGTAGCCGCCCAGCAGCGCCCAGGTGACCGTGGCCAGGGCATAGACATCCACCGTGGGGCCGAGCTTCCCACCTTGCATCTGCTCAGGCGCCATATATTCCGGTGTGCCGACGATGCCGCCGGCCTGGGTCAGCGAGGCATTGCCGATGCCGCCTAGGGTGTCGGAGGCGGCGGGCGCGGCCAGGCCGAGTGGGCGCGCGATGCCAAAGTCGCTGAGCATCACCCGCCCATCGGGATGCAGGAGGAGGTTCGTGAGCTTCACATCGCGATGCAGGATGCCCGCTCGGTGCGCATAGTCGAGCGCGGCGGCAGCCTGCTCGACGTAATGGATGGTGGTGGAGACGGAGCGCGGTCCCTCGCGACGCACCAGATCGCCCAGCGAGCCGTCGGGCAGATAGGGCATGACGAGATAGGCCATGTCGCCCTCATCGCCATAGGCATAGACCGGCACGATGTTGGCGTGGTCCAGCGCGGCGGCGGCGTCGGCCTCGCGGCGGAAGCGCGCCAGAAAGATGTCCCATGAGGCCGCATCGGGGGCGAGCCGGGGATGCAGCACCTTGACGGCCACGTTGCGCTGCGGTCGGGTCTGGCGGGCGAGGAATACCGCGCTGGCGCCGCCCCGGCCGATGAGGCGCTCGAGCAAGCAAGAGCCAGCCTTCGTGCCAATGAGCTCTGTTGGGTCCCAGCTTTCAGGCACGCGACATTGCTCCCATGACTCCTAGCGACCTTCCAGGCGCTTCGCGGCAGACTCGGCCAGCCCGATGCCAGCCTTGATCTCTTTCACGAAGTCCCGCTCGACATCTTCGACGGCGACGATCAGGCCGGAGAGTGTCTCGGCCACCATGACGCTTCCCCCGGCGGCCCATCCCGCGCCCAGGCCGAGGGCGAGCGCGATGATATGCGTGCTCAGGGTGGGCAGGTGCCCACCGGAGAGGATGATGGCCACGATCTCGGTCACCACGGCGGCCATCAGCCCAACGACCGCGAAGACACTCAGCACACGCCAAAGCGCTTTTCGCAGCACACCCAGGAGATGGAAGAAAAAGCTCCCAAAGAGCATTGCGCTGGCTCCTTCACCTGTCTGTTGAGGTTTTCCCAGGGATGACACCGCAGCCAGTGTAGCATGCCTGGCGCGTTCTGGCCAAATCAGGCTCTAGGGAGCTAGGACCGCACCCCATCACGAGCGGGGCGCTGCCTCGTGCAAGAAGGCCCACGCGTGCAAGTCGTGCCCCAGGTGATGGCGTAGGGTGCCGCGCATGAGGTCATCCACCTCGTCATGGATCTCGCCGCTGACACGCACACGGGGGAGCTTTTCCCATGGGGTGGATTGCAGCAGGCGCAGCAGTTTGAGGGCGTTCACCGAGAGACGGCGGTCGGCGAAGCGGCTGCAGTTTGGGCAGAGCACGCCGCCGAGGGTGGCACTATAGCCGTTGACCTCTGGCCGCAGCACTGTCTCGCATTGCACGCATGTGGTGAGGTGCGGGCGAAAGCCCAGCTCGTCGAGCAGATGCAGCTCGAAATAGCGCAGCGCGAGCTGGCTGACTCCCCGGCCTTCGCCGGCATGGGTGGCGCCCTCGCTCAGGCGGCGCAGCGAGGCCACCAGCAGGCTATAGACTTTCGGATGAGGATCGTTATCCGCCAGGAAGCGGTCCACTAGCTCCACGCAGTGCCATGCGGCGGCGGCATGCCATAGCTCGCCGGTGAGCCCCTCGATCCGCTCGATGGCCTCCGCCTGCGTGATGATATCGAGGTTCCGGCCTGTGGCCAGCAGGAGCTTCACGCGGATGAAGCTGTCGAGGTGCCCGCCCAGGCGGCTGGTCGTGCGACGGACCCCTTTGGCGACCACGCGCACCTTGCCCAGCCCCGGCGTGAAGAGGGTCAGCACGCGATCCGCCTCGCCGAAGTCGGTGCGGCGCAGCACCAGCGCCTCGGTGGCGTAGACTCGTGGATGTGCCATGTGTGCCCTCTTGGGGAAATGCCCTGAGAATCGTGCCTAGCGCACCATAGCATATTCCACGCGACCCCGCCCAAGGCGGTAGCCATGGGATGCAGGCCCGGCTATGTCGCGCCGGCATCCCATCTCGCAGCGTCAGGGCAGGTGAGCCGATGGCGACCGCTGCTCAGTAGCCTGGTGGCCGATGGAATGCGCCACTGACAGCGCTGAGCGCCCTTGCCACTGACAGCAGCCGCGAGTCGGCCCAGCGCTTCCCGACCACTTGCACCCCGATGGGCAGCCCATCATGATCGAGTGAATAGGGCAAGACGACCGCTGGATGGCCGGTGTAGTTGAACATCGTGCTGTGGGCACTTACCATCCAGTACACCACATCCGAGCCGTCCACATGGAGCGGCATTCCCGGCTCACAGTGCGGAAATGCCGTCACCATCGCAGGTGGGCAGAGGAGCGCATCCCAGCCATTGAAGAAGCGCTCCCAGGCGATGATGGCTCTATCGCGCCTGTCGAGCGCGTCCAGATAGGTGTCGAGAGTCGTTGGGTCATCCTGCTCATGTGGCTGAAACGCCCCAACCATCATGCCGATCAATGCTCCGGCGCTCGCCAGTTCCTGCTCACTATCGAGATGCGGCAGCGCCGCTTCTTCGACAGTTGCGCCGAGCGCCTGCAGCTGCTGGGCCAGATCTTCGGTGGCGCAGCGAACCTCCGCCGCAACCGGGATTCCCGGGAAAGTCGGCGCAAAGGCGATCCGCAGATCTTTGAGCTCAACTACCGGCGTGTCGCCCAGCGGCATGG
>DASWAC010000199.1:0-6770 GCA_036391335.1 Ktedonobacterales bacterium | reverse complement strand
GGCCTCGCTCCAGGAAGACGACGGGCGACTTGCTCAACGACGCCTGGATCAAGAGTCCCTTCGCGTCATAGGGGTTCGATGGGCACACCGTGATGAGCCCAGGCACGTTGGTGAACCACTGCTCACCCGCGTTCGAGTGGCCAAAGGCGCCACCGCCAGAGCCGCTATCCGAGATGGGGCCGCCGCCACCTGAGCCGGACTTCATGCGCAGCAGCAGGGGCGCATTCCAGTCACCGAACGATTGGTAATAAAAGCGGGCGGCGAGGCGAATGACCTGTGTGGCCGACTGATGATAGTCCACGAACTGGATCTCGCCGCAGCGCGCCGTATCATCCGCCATGCCACAGCCCGCCGCGATGCCCGCGATGAGCTGCTCGTTGAGAGCGCTGCTGATGGCGGTGCCGGGATACTCCTTGACCAGGCGACTCGTCGCGTTGAAGACACCGCCGGTGGGGCTGCCGACATCCTGCCCAAAGACGAAGAAGCTCGGGTCACGCTTCACGATCTCGACCAAGCCATCGTTGATGGCCTCCAGCATCGAGATCTGCCGGGTTCCGCCCGTCACTGTCTGCGGGGTCCAGCCGGGGACGGCGATGACGCGCTCGGTGACCCGCTCGCCCGGAACCGTCGCCTCACGCAGGACCTGCTCCTCGGCCGTGTCTATGCGCACCTTGGCCTCATCACGCATGCGCTCGATATCCGAGCGGGTCAGGTGTCCCTCCTCCATGAGCATCTCACCCAGCCGCTTGACGGGATCCTTCGTGCGCATCGTCTCTTCGATATCTTCACGCGTGCGATAGCGCCGGATGTCGGTGCTGCTGGAATGCGGATCGAGCAGGCCGCCGTGCATGTGCATGAAAGCGGGGCCCTCACCATTGCGCAAGCGCTCCACCAGCTTTACCGTGGTCTCATAGACCTCGATGGGGTTCACCGCATCCACGTCCACGGCGATGGCATCCATCGCGCGGATCTGCGCCGTGAGGTCGCCCGCCCACTGCGCCTGCTGCTCGGTCATGATGGCCCAATGGTTATTCCACACGGTGGCCAGCACGGGCAGCTTGTGCACCGTCATCTGGCGCAGCAGCACATTGAAATCATTCGTCGCGGCGCCACCGTCACCGGTGGAAAAAGCGATCACGCGACGGCTGCCGTCACGCTTGAAGGCCCAGCCCACACCGCCGGCGAAGGCCGCCAGGCCCGCAACCTCCGAGGTCGTCGGCAGCACGTGATATTTGCGGCTGCTGAAGTGCGACGGCATATTGCGCCCGCTGCCCATGGGGTCCGTCACCCGGGAATAGGCCGTGCGTATCACGCCGATCACGTCGTCGGTGCGCTGCAGCCAGCCTGCGAGGTCGCGATAGTAGAGCGAGAGCCAGTCTTCATTGTCGAGGGCGGCGACCAGCGCAGCCATGGACTCATGGCCCGCGCAGCCGATATAGAAGTCGAATTTACCCTGTGTCTTACGTGCCTTGAGCACATCATTGAGGGTGCGTGCGGTCACCATCGTGCGATAAACCGCGATCGGGTCAAAAGCGCCGGGGTGTGTCCCGACGACCGGCGAGCTAACATTGGTCGCCATGAGTGTTTCCTCCGCTGTGGTGATGTCCGCGATACCGCATCAGAGCCATTATAGTGGGCGTCGCTACGCCCGCGCAAGCAGCATCCGCGACGCTGCCCCCCATGGGATTGAGACGGGCGAGCCACCCACTGCAGCCACCGCGTAGGGTATACTGCGAGCGCGCGAAGCGGAATGGCTGAGGAGACGACCCATGGCGACTGACCCCACCGATGCGCGCGCCGCGCCGCCTGAGCTGCTGGCACTGGAGCGCCGCCTGCTCGAATCTGTGGGAGTGACGGCAGAGCAGGGCGATCTCGTGACGCATGGCATCCGGCTGCATTATCTCACCTGCGGCCAGGGTGAGCCGCTGGTGCTGATCCACGGGCGTGGCGACGCCGGCGCGAGCTTCGCGCCCATCTTGTCTGCCCTCGCCACCCGGCGGCGCGTCTTCACGCTGGATCTGCCCGGCTGGGGCCTCTCAGAGAAGCCCCCATTTCGCGGGCACACCCCGCAGGATGCGCTGAATATCTGGGTGAACGCTGTTGATGGGCTGATGGAGGGGCTTGGCATCCCCGGAGCCGCCGTGCTGGGCCACTCGCTCGGTGGCTTCGTCGCCATTGGGCTGGCCCTGGCGCATCCGGAGCGCGTGGAGCGGCTGATCCTGGAGGACCCCGCCGGCATCGGTGCGCACCTGTCGCCGTGGCTCGTGCGACTCATCTTCAGCGCCCAGCCGGAGCGCCTGGCGCGTCTGCTGGGGAAACGTGGCTGGCGCTTGGTTGCGGATCGCGATCCCAAGCGTGCACCGAGCGTGCCCGCATTCGACTTCGAGTATGCCGTCATCACCCAGCCTGGCATCATCGCCAGCGGTGCGCGTGCCTTCGCGGTGACCTCGGACCTGCGTAGCTGGAAGCTGCCGATGAATGACCGGCTCGCCGAGCTTGGCATGCCCTCGCTGCTGCTCTGGGGCGAGCGCGACATCACCACCCGCTATGCGAACGCTGGGGTCTCACTGCCGCTGCTACCCGATGCGCGGCTCATCACCTTCGCCGATACGGGCCACGCGCCACATGAGGAGCGTCCCACCGAATTCGCGCGGGTGCTGCTCGATTGGCTCGACGGCGGTACAATACCTGAGCGTGTGGAATGAGCGCCGCAAGAGGAGATGTATCGTGGGAATTGACGTGGTCACCGAGACGAATCTGCCGCTGCCGCGCTTCTCGCGTGGCAAAGTGCGCGATACCTATGACCTGGGCGACCACCTGCTCATGGTCACCAGCGACCGCATCTCCGCCTTCGACAGCGTCATGCCCAACGGCATCCCCGGCAAGGGACGTGTGCTGACGCGGCTCTCGCGCTTCTGGTTCCATCAGACTGCGGAGCTCATGCCCAATCACCTCATCAGCACAGAGATCGCTGATCTGCCCGAGACCGTGCGCGACCAGGCCGAGATGCTGCGGGACCGGTTCATGATCGTGCGCAAGGCGCAGCGGCTCGACTTCGAGTGTGTGGCGCGCGGCTATCTCGCCGGCAGCGGCTGGGCCGACTATCAGCGCACCGGCGCGGTATGCGGGGTTACGCTTCCCGCTGGGCTGAGGCAAGCGCAAGAGCTGTCGGAGCCGATCTTCACGCCCGCGGCGAAGAATGATAGCGGCCATGACGAGAATATCCCCTTCGACACCATGAAGCACGCCATCGGTGAAGACCTGGCCACGGCGATGCGCGACGCCACGCTGGCAATCTATCGCTTCGCGGCGAGCCTCGCCCGCGACAAGGGCATCATCATCGCCGATACGAAGCTGGAATTCGGCCTGCTCGATGGCCAGCTCATTCTCATTGACGAGCTGATCACACCGGATTCGTCACGCTTTTGGGCGCTGGCCGAGTACGCGGTGGGCTCATCGCCACCGAGCTTCGACAAGCAATATCTGCGCGACTGGCTGGAGGCCAGCGGCTGGAACAAGCAGCCGCCTGCGCCCATCCTGCCAGAGGAGGTCGTCACGGGCACGGCGGAGCGCTATCGCGAGGCGCTTCGCTGGCTGACCGGCGAAGAGGCATAGTGAGGAAGAGACCTGGGGATGGCCACCGTCCCCTGACCCGAGAGTTGGGCCAGGGAGCGTGACATGGTGGGGGTAAGTTGCTAGAGCCGGCGGCGCCAGACTTCCTCGTAGTAGGCATGCAGGCGCTGGCCTACCTTGCGGTGCAGCACGTCGGCGCGGGTCTCCATCACCAGGGGAATCGCCTCATCCACCGTGCTGACGGGATGGATGGCGAACCAGCCCTCGTGCTCGATGGCCTCGGCGATCTCCGGGCGCAGCATCAGGTCATGGCGATTCACCTCGGGAATGATCACGCCATAGGAGCCGGTGATCTGCTCGCCATTCTCACGACGAGCCCGGCACAGCTCCCAGAAGCCCTCGACCTTCACATTTACCCCGCCGATGGGCTGCACCTCGCCATATTGCCCCACCGCGCCGGTGATGGCCACAGAGCGGCGATTGGGGATGTCTGAAAGCGCCGACAGCACCGCGAAAAGCTCCGCCGCCGAGGCGCTGTCGCCACCGGTGGTGTTGTGCTCTTGCTCGAAGCGGATGCGCGCCCGCAGCGAGATCGGCAGCTTCTGCCCATAGCGATAGGAGAGATAGCCCAGCATCGTCATCGCGCCGCGCACATGCGCCGCATCCACCGCCTCGGCCTCGCGCTCCACGTCCACCAGCTGCTGCTCGCGGCCCGCGTTGACCGTGGCCGTCACCCGGATGGGCACCGCGAAAGCCGTGTCATATGAATAGCTGCTGAGGATGCCCAGCGCATTGATCTGCCCGACCGCCTTGCCTGAGGTCGGCGTGATGCTCTCGCCCACCAGGATGGCCCGGCGCAGCCAGCGTGGTCCGGCTGCGTAGACCTCGCGCCGGTGGCGCAGCGCTTCGTCGAAATCGCTCCCGGTCGTCTGTGCGGCGCCGCGTCCCTTGGCGAGATTTCCCGCCTCTGAGACCAGATCGTGCAGGAACACGAGGTCCGTCACCAGGCGATGCCGGTTCGGCGTCTCGCTGCGGCGCGCGCCCTCTTGCACCAGGCGGGCGACCCCGGCCACATCCACAGGTGGCAGCGCATAGCGCGCGGTCACGCCACCAGCGAACGCGGCATAGGCGGCCTCAGCCTTCGGCGTCCACTCGACGACCGGACCCAGCCAGGCGTCATAGCGGAAGAGGCGTGAGATATCTTCCGTCGTGCCCCAGAGTTGGTCGCGCACGTCGCGTGTGCCGATGAGCACGACACGCGTGGAGATCGGCACCGGAGGCCAGCCATCCACGAGGGTGAGCGAGTGCTTGAGCAGCATCGGAATGAGCGTGGTAACATCCGGGCCGCGTATGGGCACGATGAGGATGCCCCCATTTGCCCGCAGCAGCGCGTCGCTGGCGTCGAGCTGACCCGGCGTGAGGATGACCACCGGCGCCGTGTCTCCCTCGTCCGGGTCAGGCGCCACGTGCGCCGCCGGGGGATCATCGCCATCATAGGGAAGCTCAGAGCCGAGCTTCGCGACGAAGGCTGAGGCTAACTCATTCAGATAGGTCTGGATCTCCGCGGGGAGGTCCGTGGGGAGCGTGCCAAACTTCTCGCGCACGAGCGCCTCAGTGGCGTTTTCCCAGCCGTCGGCGAGGTCGTGCAGCAGGACGCGCAGCCCCCGGATGAGCGGTCGCGCCTGCTTGCGCGGGACGATGATGAGGTTGACTGAGGTGAGGTCATCGAGCTTGGGCACATAGGCCCAGCATGGCGGCGCGGCTTTCTTCGCCATGGCAGCCCGTGCCATCGAGGCGACCAGGCTCATGCGGCCATAGCCCGAGCCAGCATATGAGCTGACGAAGAGGTGCGCGCCAGGGGGCGCCGTGTCGAGCCAGTTCCCGATGCCGGCGACTGCCTCCGTCTGCAAGCCCTGCGCGAGCATGCCCGCCACCCAGTCTTGCAGCGCCGTGTCGGTCAGCGGCTCGGTCAGCGAGGGCTCCGTCTCTTTCCATGCCCGGGGCGCCAGCGTGGGATAGTCACTCAGCAACCTGGCGCGCTCCGCCTCGCTCAGGGTTGACCAGTGCGCGGACCTGACCAGCGCCGCTGCCTGGGTCAAGCCAATTTGTTTGGTGCTCGTTGCGTTACGCTGCATTGACGTCCTTTTTCTTCCGCAGTCCACCACATAAAACCGCATCCACTCAACACTGCGCACGGTCCCCGCCGATCGGCACAGGCTTGGTGACGCTCTCAGCGTGAGGAGGGGATATCTGGCCGCGTCCATGGCCAGGGGGCGATGTTTCTGAGTGCCGACATTGTACCATCTCGACGGCGCCTACGTGCCAGGGCTACGATCCACGCCCGGCAGGATGCTCAGCCTCTGTCGCATCGGTTGAGGTGGGTGGCTCTTCGGCGGGCGCTGTCATGTGCTCCCGCTCCTCGTCGGCAGCCTCGCGCGCGACGCCCGTGCGCAGCCACGAATACGCTCGCTGCGAGCCGCGCATCTGCCACCAGATCAGCGCTGCCACGATCACCAGCGCGCACCCCACCACGCCTGCGATGCCCATGGCGTGCAGCACATTCCAGAGCAAGGTGAGGTTGTGCCCCAGCACGTGGCCCAGGGTGCCATAGATGATGGCCCAGAGGATGCCACCCGCCGCATTCCAGAGGAGGAAGGTATGCCACGGCATGCGGTTGAGGCCCGCGAGGAAGGCCGCCCACGCGCGCAGCACCGCAACGAAGCGCCCGAAGAAGACGGTCTTCGACCCATGGCTGCGGTAAAACGCCTGACCTTGCTCCAGGTGACGCGGGTGAATGTTCCACCGGTTACTCAGCCAGCGCAGCAGCGGATAGCCGCCCTTCAGGCCGATGAGAAAGCCCAGGTTGTCGCCGAGAATCGCGCCGGTCGCGGCGGCGGCGATCACCCCAACAACATTGAGATGACCATTATGCGAGGAGCCAGTATAGACGGCCGCCAGCACCAGAGTGGTCTCGCCCGGAAACGGGATGCCCATGCTCTCGATGCCAATCGCCAGCGCGACGGCCAGATATCCCCAGGTATCGATGAGATGTGGCAGCCAGGTTGGAATATGCATGCGGTGATTCCTTTGACTGTCTCGCAGCATCTTCCATTGTACGCGCCAGGGCGTTGCCGGGTAGGACGTGGGTGCGGTCATGCGTCAGCCTGGCGTGATACACTGAGCCGTGGTCATCCGGT
>DASWAC010000198.1:0-1512 GCA_036391335.1 Ktedonobacterales bacterium | reverse complement strand
GTCACTCCGGCGAAGCGCACCGTGACGCTCTGCACCGAGAGCACCGGTGGCTGAGCTGATGCGCTCATAGTGTCCACCTCCTCTCAGGCCGCCGCTGGCGCAGGGTGGCGAAGTTGGCGCGCCCACCCTCCTCATGCAGTCCCAGATAGAAGGTGCGCACGCTCTCGTCACGCAGCATCTCCGCTGCTGGCTGATCGAGCACGACCTGGCCGGTCTCCAGAACATAGCCATGCGTAGCGTGGGTCAGCGCCATCTGCGCGTTTTGTTCCACCAGCAGCACGGCCGTGCCACCGGCGCTGATCTCGCCGATGATGTCGCCAATCTGCTGCACCATCACGGGCGCCAGGCCGAGTGATGGCTCGTCGAGCAAGAGGAGTCGCGGGCTGGCCATCAATGCTCGCCCAATGGCCAGCATCTGCTGCTCGCCGCCGGAAAGGTAGCCTGCCGCACTCCGGCGGCGCTCGCGAAGGATCGGAAAGAGGTCCATGACGCGCTCATGGGCGCGGCGGGTGGCGCCAGCATCGCGTGCGGCGAACGTCCCAGCGCGCAGGTTCTCTTCCACCGACAGCGCTCCAAAGAGCCGCCGCCCTTCCAGCACCTGCGCAATGCCGAGCCGCACGATGCGCGGTGCGTCGAGCCGAGTGATGGACTTTCCGTCGAGCTCGATCGTCCCCTGGGTGATGCGGCCGCCCTGACCTTCCAGCAGCCCTGAGATCGCCCGCAGAATGGTTGACTTTCCAGCGCCGTTGGCGCCCAGCAGCGCCACCACCCCACGGTCGGGCACCTCTAGCGAGACTCCACGCACGGCGGCAATGGCGCCTTGGTAGGTCACATCGAGCGCGCGGACGGCCAACATAGCGTCACCTCCCACGGATCTCTCACTATTCCTGCCACTCACCGACCTTGACGTGCCCCTTGAGCAGGTTGCGCGCAATGATGAGCCTCTGGATCTCGTCCGTGCCGTCGAAGATGCGGAAGACACGCATCTCGCGGTACCACCGCTCAAGCGGCAGCTCTCGGGTGTAGCCCATTCCGCCGTGAATCTGGATCATGCGGTCCACCACGCGGTTGGCCATATTGGCGCCATAGAGCTTCGACATCGAGGCCTGATGCCGGTTATCGAGACCACGATCGGCAAGCCAGGCTGCCCGCAGGGTAATCCACTTGGTCGCCTCGATCTCCACCGCCGAGTCGGCAATCATCCACTGGATCGCCTGCCTCTCCGCCAGTGGCTGCCCGAACGTGACGCGGTTCTTCGCGTGCTCGATCGACATCTCGAGCATCCGCTCACATGCGCCGACTGCCCGCGCTGGGATGGCCCAGCGCGCCGCGCCGATCCAGCGCATCGCCAGGTCGAAGCCGCGCCCCTCCTCACCGAGGATGTTCTCTTGCGGCACGCGCACCTCGCTGAAAATCAACGTCGCGGGGTCCCACTCTCCCATGGTGGCAATTCGCTCGGACCGCCAGCCCATCTCGCGGTCCACCAGGAAACAGGTGATGCCGCCATGTGGT
>DASWAC010000197.1:0-3295 GCA_036391335.1 Ktedonobacterales bacterium | reverse complement strand
AACGAAGTCCTGCTGGTGGTGCGCCAGATGGGCAGCGCCCTGCAATATGCCCACGACCATCAGATCATCCATCGCGATGTCAAGCCCATGAATGTGCTGCTGGATAACCAGACGCCCGTGGATCCCCACGATTCTCGCCTGCCACCCATCCAGCGCACCGTGCTCAGCGATTTTGGCATCGCGAAGGTCATGCAGGCATCGCTGCCGCTCACGCGTGTCGGCGCGGGCGTGGGAACCCCAGAATATATGTCGCCGGAGCAATGCCAGGGCGTGCCCATAGATTCGCGCGCCGACATTTATGCGCTCGGCTGCCTGCTCTATGAGATGCTGACCGGGCAGACGCCCTTCGTCGCGGATAACTACACCGCGCTGGCGCATGCGCATGTCTATGAGCAGCCCCTGGCGCCCATGACGAAGAATCCACGGATCTCGCCCGCCGTGCAGGCGGTGGTGATGCGAGCGCTGGCCAAGAATCCGGCCGAGCGATTTCAGAGCACCCGCGAGATGGTCAATAGCTTCCAGCAGGCCGTCGCCGAGCAGGCTCCGCTGGCCAGCGCACCACCAGTGGTGGCCGCGTGGGCCAATGTGAGATGCCCACGCTGTGGCTCGCAAAACCAGCCCAATCAGACCTATTGCTCGAGCTGTGGCCTCGACCTGGCCGGCGCTCCGCGTGTCGCCCCGCACTATCCGGCGGGCGCATCCGACCAGGCGCACACGGTGGCGTGCCCGAAATGCCAAACCCTCAACGCGCCCATCAACCGCTTCTGCACGCTGTGTGGTGGGTCGCTCAGTGTGCGCGTCTGCGCCTCGTGCGGCACATCGCATCCCGTCGGCACGAACTATTGCACGCGCTGCGGGCGGCCTCTCTAGGCAGGCTAGTGTTGTCCGGCGATGCGCTGCGCCCCGTCACCGGGTGATGCGCCTCCAGTGCGTCCGCCGAGGGTCGCAATGGCGCGCTGGGTCACCGCGAGGTCTGCTTCGAGCATCGCCTGCTTGTAATCGCGGACGAGCATCTGAAACTCCAGGAGTCGCGGCTGTCGCGTCGACCGGTTGCCATAGTCACGTAGCGCACGTGCCATCTCGCTCAGCTGGGCTTCCACCGCGGCGCGGTGCTCCTCCAGGTGGTGAAGGGTCGCTTCATCGCTAGTCTGCCCGCAGAAGAAGAGGCGAGTGAGGAACTCATCTTTCGTGAAGCGATCAGGGATCGGCTGGCGCAGCCATTCATCCAGCGCGACGCGACCGGCAGTGGTCAGGTGATAGAGCCGGCGCAGGCGGCGACCCTCGGCGTCATCCACTTCCGAGCGAACGAGCCCTTTGCCTTCTAGCGTCTTGAGGGTGGTGTAGATCTGGCTGAAGCCCGCATTCCAATACGTCGCGAGCGAGCGGTCGAAGGCTTGCTTCATATCATAGCCAGTCATGGGCCGCGCGCCGAGCAGCCCGAGCAGGATGTAACGCAGCGTGGCCCGGGCGCTTTCCCCCTCCGTGGAGGACTCATCACGCACGGGCTCTGGTGCGCCAGACTCATCGTCTGGTGGTCGCTGACTCATGCTAGCTCCAGTCGTTGCGCACGGCGCCCATGCGAAAGCTGAGGCTATTGTATCATCAGACTTCACCACGAGGTGAGGGCGCGCTAGACGAGCGGCACCGCCTGCCGCGCCGGACGTGTGGACGCTCGCCGGCGTGTGGCGGGGATGGGCGCGGGCTGGGGCGCATCCTGCCGCTCTTCGTCTTCCGCGAGGATGTTGAGAGCGCGCTCGATCTCGGCGCGACGCCGGGCGCGCTGGACGCGCAGCTGGGTCCACAGCATGTCGATCTCGACGCCCATGGCCTTGATCTGTGGCGAGAGGTCGCGGCTGAGCCAGGGATACGCGGAGATCTCGGCGTAGAGCTGGGTCCGCTCCGTGGTGAGCTTCTGGATGCGCGCCAGCAGGCCGCCGACCGCGTCACGGCGGGCTTCCTCGCCGAGGGTGCGCTCGACGACGAGTGTCTCAACAGGGGATAAGTCAGTCTTTCTCCACGCGCTTTGCATGGGGATGCCTCCAAGGGATGAGAAGTAAGGAATTCAGGGGCGGCAGAGGGAGGGGATCGCTGTTTCTCTGCCGATGACTGTTAAACGATGCTTCGCTGCCCTTGGCTACATGTAGGTATTTTGTCCCACGTGACCGAACACACGGCACACCCGTCACCGGCACGGCTGAGCCAGACTCACCCGCGAGGGATGATTCACACGCCGTCGCATCATAGAGGGGTGGACTGCCTCGCCCATTCCGCGTTGGGCATGCAGTCCTACCGGGCGATGGGACGCATGCCTGCCGCGAAGTGAATCAGCGATCGCCAGCATTTGCTATACTCTACCTTATCAGGTACATGTGCGCTGAGCGTGAGTAAGAAGAGGAAGCCCCATGCTACCCGCTCAACCTCCAGAAGGGACGCCCCCCGCGTCGACGCGGCCTAGCAGGCGCATCCGGGCACGGCGATGGATTCTGACTGGCGCCGCCCTCCTCAGCCTGCTTGCCATCCTGCTCGCTGGCTTCGAGATTGGCATCCGTCAGGTCTCGCCTGACGCTGTGCAGGTGAGCCTATATATCAGAGACATCCGTATCCCGTTTGCCACACGCGACATCACCGACGCCCGCACCGTCGCGGATCTCTACACCCGCATCAACAACTTCCCGACCGTCTGGTACTCGGCTATCAATCGTTGTCCAGCGCCTCAATCCAACACGGTGCTCTACCATTTCGACTTCACGCGCTCGGGCGTCCTGATCGAAGCGGCAGGCCTGGTCGAAAAGGGCTGCTCGGTGTGGGATGTCGTGCGTGGCGGGATCCCTATCGCCCACAATGATCCCGATGGCCAGACACAGGTGATTCTATCCGAAGCAGGGTTGCCGTAATCTATCGCTGAGCGCCAGGCCAGCGGGCGCGACGACCCCGGGGCCCGCTCCCTGAGGGAGCGGGTGGGGTGAGAGCGGACAGTGGCGGCCACTCAGTGCTGCTCTCTGCTGCTAGCGCTGCCCCCAGGTGGGGTCTTGCGGCGGGGACGCGGGCCATCCCTCATTCCCACCGGCCGGCGGCAGATTGCTGGCCCAGCCTCTCGGTCGCTGCGGCGTGCCGGGTTGTTGAGCGCCTGGTTGTGGGGCTCCTTGTTGTGGCATGCCGGGTTGTGGTGAGCCTGGCTGCGGAGCGCCTCCCTGCGGAGTCCCCGGCCATAGCTGTGCGTCGCCACCGGCCGGTAGATTGCCAGGCCAGCCCGACCGCTGTGGCGGGAATCCAGGCTGCTGAGGTGGGTACCCCG
>DASWAC010000196.1:0-2900 GCA_036391335.1 Ktedonobacterales bacterium | reverse complement strand
GCGTACATCGCGGCGGCGACACCCTGCACGCGCGTGTTCCAGTTCGTGCTGCCGGCCACCACCTGCAGACTTGCCGAGATCACCGGGCTGACACTGGCGACGTGCGCGACTGTAGAGACGGCGTTGGCGTCGGCGTTGGTGAGCGACTGCTGCGTGCCCAGGCCGCCAGACGCTCCGCCGCTGGTGGTGGCCCCAGGGATAATCGTGAGCACGTTTGTGCCCAGCGAGGCAAAGCGTGAATTGATCTGCGCGCTGGTGCCTTGCGTCAGCGTGACCACCGCAATAACCGCCGAGACGCCGATGATGACGCCCAGGACGGTAAGCAGTGATCGCATACGGTTGGACCATAGCGCCTCGAATGCGCTGGCGACGTTATCCGCCCAGGTGGCCGAGCCCGATCGCGTGGGGGTGACCCTCGCGCGCGCAGGCGTCGGCGACTGCGCCTGGATGGGAGCCTTCTCTGTCGTCGTCATCGTGACGCCTCCTTCACGCGCACCCTCGGGCCAGCGCCGTTCGACCCAGAGCCGGCAGGCGCCTGCGCTTGGGCATCCTCTGCCTCACGGGCCGCGAGATCGCTCGCGGCGGACCGTGGCACTCGTCGCTCGTCGCGCAGCACCACGCCGTCACGCAGCGTCAGGATGCGCGAGGCATAGGCAGCGATGTCCGGCTCGTGGGTCACCAGCAGCACAGTGATGCCCTGTCGGTTGAGTGCTTGCATCAGGGTCATGATCTCCAGCCCAGTCCGGCTGTCGAGGTTACCGGTTGGCTCATCCGCCAGCAAGAGCGCCGGCTCGTTGACGAGGGCACGGGCCACGGCTACACGTTGCTGCTGACCGCCGGAGAGCTGGTTGGGCCGGTGACTCATGCGGTCCCCCAGCCCGACGAGCTCCAGCGCTCGGCGTGCTCGGCGCTCGCGCATCTCGGCGGGAATGCCTGAATAGACCATGGGCAACGCGACATTCTTCAGGGCGGTTGAGCGCGAGAGCAGGTTGAAGCCCTGGAAGATGAAGCCGATGCGACGCAGGCGCACCAGGGCAAGCTGCTCTGGGCTGAGCGTGCTGACCCGCGTGCCCGCCAGCCAATATTCGCCGCGCGTGGGTCTGTCGAGGCAGCCCAACAGGTTCATCAGGGTAGACTTCCCTGAGCCCGACGCGCCCATTACCGCGACGAACTCGCCCGGCTGCACCGCGAAGGTGACGCCACGCAACGCGGGGACAAGGTTATCGCCTGTCCGATAGGATTTCATCAAGTCACGCACCGCGATGACCGGCACGGCCTGTGGCTCTGGCGTGTGATGAGTCTCGCCAAGGGTCACGCCGTCGAGTGTGCTGGCGCTCTCAGGCGCTGAATCATTCGAATACATTGGTTCTTACCTCTATCGGCCAGTGCCACCGCCTGCGCCGCCTGCGCCACCGCGCCCGCCACCACCTGCGCCACCAGCGCCGCCGCGCCCGCCACCGCCGAAGAGACCGCCACCGGTTCCAGTGCCAGCGCCGGACGTCGTCGCACCGGAGCCGCCCTGCTGGCCGATGACCATCTGGTCGCCCGCGCTGAGCCCCGCGAGCACTTCCGTTTGCGCGCCGTCAGTGAGCCCGATCACGACTGGCTTTAGTGTCCATGTGGAGCCGCTGTGCTGCAAGACGAACCCGATCTGGGGATTGTCGGAGGCGCTGTCGGGATGCTGCTGCAGATAGCTGGTGAGCATCGTGCGCCCATCGGTGATAGCTTGGCGAGTCTGGGTGAGCGAGATCCTGCCGTCATTCGCTGTGGCAGCGGAGCGCGCATAGCTGATGGCCGCGGCGGGCACCAGCGTGACGCCGGTGCGCTGTAGCCGCTGGATGGTGATGTTGGCGGTCATCCCCGGAAGGAGCGTCTTGCCGTTGAGCGCGCTCATGTCAACGGCGACCGTGACAGGATACGTCACCACGTTTGAGGTGGTCTGCGCGTTTGGCGAGATGAGGCTGACCGTGCCCCTGAAGGTCTGATTGGCGAAGGCGCTGATGGTGAAGGTGGCCGTCTGGCCGATCGCGATGCCGCTGATATCAGCCTCATTGACGCTGGCCTGCACCTGCAGGGCTGAGACATCGGTGAGCACGATGAACGCGCTGCTCGACGCCACCGAGCTGGAGCCCGACGACGAGCCGCTCCCGCTACCACTGGATGAGCTGCTGCCCACGGTGCCATTCACCGCGACGATCACGCCGTCGTGCGGCGCATACATCGTCGCCTGACTCAGGTTATTTTGCGCATTGTTATAGGCAATCAACGCATTCTCATAGCTGGTATAGGATGGCGTCGTGCATTGCGGTGGGGGATTCGTTTGATTGTTGCAGCTAAATATCTGGTTCTGCCAGTTGGCCCACGCCTGATCACGCTGCACGCGCGCTTGGTCCAGCGCACTTTGGAGCGTGGTGGTGTCGAGCTTCGCCAGCTTGTCGCCGGAGTGCACCTGTTGGCCTACGGTGACGTCTATCTCCGCGACGGGCGCTGACGAGGTAAAGCTCAGGTTATAGCTCTTGCCCTGCACCGGTCCGGTGGCCCCAACGCTCAGCGTCAGCGTGCCCGTGCGTGCCTGGCCGGTGGCATAGGTGACCGGCACATTTCGCCCACGCACCTGCGCCACGACGATAGCGGCGACGACCAGCACCGCCAGCACGCCAAGGCCAATGCTCAGCCATTTGTTGCGTCGCCACCAGGGCTTGCGTGTCTGGCTCAGCTCATCTTCGAGGTCGCCAAAGAGACTGGGAAAGCCGCCTGTCTGCGGTGGCGCATAGAGCGCGCCTGCCTCAGGGATAGCCGGCGCCGGGCTCTCGGGTTCGTGCTGCTGTGGCTCGAGCATAGGTGGAATACCTTTCATCTCCTATTGGCCAGTCGTGTGTCTGGCTGAATCACTGTGAAGA
>DASWAC010000195.1:0-1931 GCA_036391335.1 Ktedonobacterales bacterium | reverse complement strand
CCCGCGACGGCCACTCCTTAGCGGCGAGCGACCCACGAGGGGCAGGTGGTTAGCCTCGCTGCCGTCCCACCCTCAGACGCGGCGCTCCAGCCCGGCATATTGCAGCTGATAGAGCCGCGCGTAGTAGCCGTTGCGCTCCAGCAGCGCCTCGTGCGAGCCTTCCTCCACGATCTTGCCTTTGTGCAGCACGATGATGCGGTCCACATCGCGAATGGTCGAGAGCCGGTGCGCGATGATCACCGAGGTGCGCCCATGGGTCAGCTTGCGCATGGCATCCTGGATCAGCATCTCGGTCTCGGTGTCCACGCTGCTGGTGGCTTCATCGAGGATGAGCAAGATGTCTGGGTCGAAGGCGATGGCGCGCGCGAAGGAGAGGAGCTGCTTCTGCCCGACGGAAAGGCCGGCGCCGCGCTCGAGGACTTTCTCCGCGTAGCCATGGGGCAGCCGCTCGATGAAGGAGGCGGCATTGACATAGCGTGCGGCGGCGCGGACCTGCTCATCGGTGATGCTGGTGTCGTGCAGCCGGATATTGCTGGCAATGGTGCCGGAGAAGAGGAACGGGTCTTGCAGCACCGCGCCGATGTGGCGGCGCAGGTCCATCTGCGCGAAGTCGCGCACGTCGTGGCCATCCACCAGAATCTGGCCGCGCTGGATGTCATAGAAGCGTGACATCAGGCTGATGAGCGAGGTCTTCCCCGCGCCGGTCGCGCCAACGAAGGCGACACTCTCACCCGGCGCGATGTGGAACGAGACGCCTTTGAGCACCCACTCCTCGGGGTTATAGGCGAACCAGACGTCGCGGAACTCGACCTCGCCACGCACATGGGCGAGCTTCACCGGGCGCCCGGGGTCCTGGATAGTGATTGGCTCATCCATGACCCTGAAGATGCGCTCCGAGCTAGCCATGGCGGCCTGCAGCACGGTATATTTGTCGGCCAGGTCGCGCACTGGCAGGAAGAAGCGCTCCACGTATTGCAGGAAGGCCACCAGCGCGCCGAGGGTGAGCAGCGAGGGCAGGTGCAGCACCTGGCTGCCGCCGACCCACAGGATGAGCGCCTGCACGATGGCCGCGAAGAGGTTCACTACTGGCAGAAAGAGCGCGAAGAAGACCAGTGATCGCATCGAGATGACCCGATAGTCGTCGTTGAGCCTGTCGAACGTCCCATAGTTGGGGCGCTGGCGATTGAAGAGCTGCACCACCTGTGTGCCGGTGATATTCTCGGCGACATTGGCGTTGATGCGGGCCAGGCGCACCCGCATCTCACGGAATGACGTGCGCATGAGCCGCTGGAAGACCATCGTCGCGCCAATGAGGAGTGGGAAGATGAGGCAGACCACCAGCGCCAGGAGCCAGCTCTCGACAAAGAGGATGATGACGATGACGAAGAGCGTCACGATATCCGCCACCAGGGAGACGGTGCCCGAGGTAAAGAGCTCGTTGATGGCGTCAATGTCGTTGGTGATGCGCGTGATGAGCCGCCCCACAGGATTGTGGTCGAAGAAGCTGAGCGAGAGTTTTTGCAGGTGCGCGAACATCTTCGACCGCAAGTCGAACATCACGTGCTGGCCGGCGACGGCGATCAGATAGTTCTGGTAATAGCGCAGGCCAAAGCCCAGGCACAGCACCAGCAGATAGAGAGCCGCCATCAGCGCCACGCCGTTGAGCCGCGCCTGCCCGCTGAGCGCGCTACCACGCGGGGCGATGAAGCGATCAATGGCGACCTGGGTCACATAGGGCGGCAGCAGCTCGGCAGCCACTGAGGCCACGGCCAGCCCGGTCGCGATGAAGATCGTGCGGCGATAGGGCCACGCGAAGCTCCACAGGCGACCGACGAGCCGGGCGTCATAGGCTTTGCCGAAGATATCGTCGTCCTGGAAGAATGCGGTCGACATGCAGCCACTCCAGATAATGCACCCTTACGCGCTGCCCA
>DASWAC010000194.1:0-3176 GCA_036391335.1 Ktedonobacterales bacterium | reverse complement strand
CGATCTCTCAGGCATTCGCGGCGGCTTCGCTCTGCCAGGTGAGAACATCGTGTACGCCACGCATCCGTTCAATCACAGCAACAAAGAGCCCGACGACTGGTACCGGGCGTTTGGCCACACCGCCGCGACCTATCCTGTGATCGCGGACGAGTTTGGCTCGTACGATTGCGGCACCGGCTACAACGAGCAGGCGATCAACTACTTTACCGCGCACCATATCTCGTGGCTCGCCTGGTCATGGCAGACAGGCCCATGCTCTGGTCCGAGCCTGCTGGCGGACTGGTCCGGCACCCCAAGCAGTCCCTATGGGAGCTATATCAAGCAGCGGATGCTGGCCGCGGCCGTGGCCCAGCCATAGCTCGGCATCACTCGGCGTGAGCCTCTTGCCACGCCGAGTAGCCACCCTCATAGCTCCGCGCCTCGCCCTCGCGCACCTCGATGACGCGATCAACCACACGATCGAGGAAATAGCGGTCGTGCGAGATGACCAGCGCCGTGCCATCGAAGGTGTCGAGCGCGGCTTCGAGAGCCTCGACCGAGTCTATGTCGAGATGGTTAGTCGGCTCGTCCAGCACGAGACAGTTGGCCCCACCGAGCATCAGCAGCGCCAGCTGCAGCCGGCTGCGCTCCCCACCGCTGAGTGCGCGCACTGGCTGGCGCACCTGCTCATACTTGAAGAGGAAGCGCCCCAGCAGGGCGATGGCTTGCTCCTCGGGGCCTTCCTTCAGGTCGCGCACCAGCTCCAGCGGACTGCGATCCGCCGGCAGTGAGTCGTTGCCCTGTGAGAAATAGCCCACGCGGATGGAGGGCCCCACCCAGCGACTCCCCTCGACCGGATCGAGCTGCCCCGCCAGGAGCTTGCCCAGCACGCTCTTGCCGGTCCCGTTCGGCCCGATGATGCCGACCCGCTCGCCACGCATCACCAGCAGGTTCGCCGCGAGGATGATCGGCGTCCCGTCGAAGGCCATGCTCGCGTCGCGAAGCTCCAGCACTTTCTGGCCGCCACGCTGGGCACTGCGCAGCCGCAGCCCCATCTTGTGCCGCTCCAGCACGGGCCGCTCGACCTTCGCCATCCGATCGATCTGGCGCTGCTTATTCCTCGCCTGCTTGATGTGCCGCTCATTCACGACGATGCTGGCCCACAGCTTGAACCGCGCGATGGCTTCTTCTAGCCGGGCGATCTCTTTCTGCTGGGCCACAAAGAGCTCCTGCTGGCGCATCAGCGCCACCTCGCGCGCCGTGGCATACGCCGAGTAATTCCCCACCCACAGGGTGATCTTGCCGCCATCGAGCTCGGCGATCTCGCTCACCGTCTCGTCGAGCAGGTAGCGATCGTGCGAGACCATGACTACCGCGCCATCGAAGTCGCCGACGAAGCGCTCGAGCTGCTGGCGGTGTGGCAGATCGAGGTGTGTCTCGGGCTCATCCAGCAGGAGCAGGTCTGGCCGCTGGATGAGGCAGGCCGCCATGCCAATGATCTTGCGCTGGCCACCGCTGAGATGGCGCGTCTGAGTCAGCAGGTCACGCTCGTCGAGCCCCAGGCCCATGAGCAGGCTGCGCGCCTCGCCTTCCACGCCAGAGAGGCCAAGCTGCTCCATTTGACGCAGCAGGGCTTCTTGCCGCGCGAGCACCCGCTCCATCCGGCGCATGTCGGCGATGACCTCGGGCAGGGCAAGCTCTGCCTCACAGGCGGCGAGCTGGCGCTCGTGCTCCGCGACCTCTGGGCGCGCGGCGCAGACGGCGGCCACAGGCAGGCGGTCATCGCCGGGCAGGTGTTGGGGCAAGAAGGCGACACGCAACCCACGCTTGCGCGCGACATCGCCACCGTGATCGGGATCCTGCCCCGCCAGGATGCGCAGCAGCGTGGATTTCCCGGTCCCGTTCTGGCCGATGAGCCCCATGCGGGCGTGGTCCTCGATTTGCAGGTCGAGGCCGTCGAGGATGAGGACGCCACCAAAGGACTTGGTGACCCCGTGCGCATTGATGAGTAACATGAGATTCCTCCGCGTCAGGCGCGGTGGGAAGCACACGATACGGGGCTGAGCACGGGCAAGCCATGAGAATACGCGAAAGCGGCCGCGGGCCCCGTACCGGCCCCGACCGCTCACAACTGGGATGACCAGGCATCCCTCTCAGGCAAGCAAGCTGCATTTTGGGCACAGCACGGCAAGGTCCGGCCGCCCAAAACTGGCAAGGCGTCTGTAGCAGAACCCCGCGGCTTGCATGACAGGTGCTCCTCTTGGTGGCGGGCATCGCGTCGCGCCGCTGCAATGGTATGCCATGCCGAGGGCCGGCGTCAAGGGCACGAGCGTCGCCCGCTCAGCCTGGCGCGCAGTCGCCCATATGTTATGCTAAGAGCGCTATGCGACCTCACAGCATGCGAAGCCTCGTGCCCCACGGGCGATGTTGCCCGCGCCGCGCACTCGACGAGACAATGAAGGGAAGACACGGTTTTCATGGCAGGAACTTCTGAGCTACGAGCCTGGGTAGATGAATGCGCGCGGCTGACGAGACCCGATCAGATCGTTTGGTGCGACGGCTCGGAGGAAGAATATCAGCGACTCGTCGCCGAGATGCTGGCGGATGGCACCTTCATCGAGGTGGACCACGAGGCGTATCCCAACAGCTATCTCTCGCGCAGCGACCCCAGCGACGTGGCTCGGGTCGAGAAGCTCACCCTTATCTGCTCTGCGCGCGAAGAAGACGCCGGCCCGACGAACAACTGGGAGGATCCCAAGTCAGCCAAGGAACGCCTGACAAAGCTGTTCGATGGCGTGATGCGCGGGCGCACGATGTATGTGGTGCCTTACCTCATGGCCACACCCGACTCGCCCCATGCCAAGGTGGGCGTGGAGTTGACCGACAGCCTCTATGTGGTCGCCAACATGCGCATCATGACCCGCATGGGCCAGATCGCGCTCGACGTGCTCGAAAAGAACGGCGGCGAGTTTGCTCCCGGCCTGCATTCCGTCGGCGATCTCGACCCCACGAAGCGGTGGATCGCTCATTTCCCCGAGGAAAACCTCGTGTGGAGCATCGGCTCGGGCTATGGTGGCAATGCGCTGCTGGGCAAGAAATGCCTGTCGCTGCGGCTGGCCAGTGTGATGGCGCGCCGCGAGGGCTGGATGGCCGAGCACATGCTGATCCTCGGCCTGGAGGATCCCCAGGGCCAGGTC
>DASWAC010000193.1:0-1598 GCA_036391335.1 Ktedonobacterales bacterium | reverse complement strand
GTGGGACCAGTGGCTGGCGGATGCGAAGGGCGCTCTGCTGGTGGCCGATGTCGCGGGCGAGCCGGTTGCCCTGGGACATCTCACCATGGTGAACGCCGATGAAGGCTGGATCGAAGGCATTCGCGTGGCGGAGGCTGCGCGCGGCAACGGGATTGGCGGGGGCATGGTACGGGCGCTGGTCGCGGCAGCTAGAGAGCGGCATGCCACGGTGGCGCGGTCCTTCACGGAGGAAGCGAACGCGGTGGCGCGAGCGCTCTTCGTGCGGCAGGGCTTCTCACTGGTGGCGGAGCTCGTGCGCTACACCGGGGAGCCGCTGGCCGAGGCTCCAGACGCGCTGAGCGTGGTGCGCACACCCGGGCCGGATGATCTGCCACGCCTGTGGGATTGGCTGGAGCAGTCGAACCTCACCCCCATGAACGGCGGCCTCACCTTCTCGTTCTGGGCTGGCCAGGCGATGACTGAGAGCCTGCTGGCTGCCGCGCTGGCCGCCGGCGAAGTCACCACGCTGGAAGATTTCGGCGCGGTCGCGGCGCTCTCGGTCGCCGCGCCGTATGAGGTGGCCGGTGATCGCTATCTGGAGGTGCGCTATATCGACGGGCAGGCCGACGGGCTCAGCCGGCTGGGGCAGGCGCTGCGGGCCAGGGCGCACACCCAGGGCCTCGCACGTGTGGAGCTCTGGCTGCCGGATGCGCTCATCCTTCGGGATGCGATGGATGGCGCGGGCTTCACCAGGCGCGACCTGATGGTCGTCTATGCTCATGAATTCTAGGGCTTGCGGCGTGCGATGGAGCCACCATTTGACATGAGCGTCCGGAGATAATACTCTTATCACCAGCCTCGTGTTGGGCAGCAAGTAGGCTTAAGCTCAACTATGGCCGGCACACAGCACCACATATGATCGCCGCGCCGCACCCGGTGCGCATCATTGGGCACGCGATGGAACCGTTGTCCTGTTGGCGGCGCACTGAAGCGCCTAGGAATCAGGCAGACTGGCAATGCGGCATCCCCTGTCCCTGAGCCCGGTGGGCCGCGCCAGCCTGCATCAGCGCCTGCCTGATACCCCCTTTGGGTCCTCCCTTGTTACCCACAGTGGCGCTTCTCGGTTTTACCACTGTCACGAATCTTCTCAGGCTCTGCCTTTTTATGGAGTCATCGCGCTACCGGGTGGCGGCCTGCCCGCCCCATGAGAGGCTGCCGACAGCGAGCACTGGCGCTCGTTGCTCGGGAGAGGAGTGGCACACACGTGGTCTTGCGGCATTTTACGTCTCAGCGTCGAGTCCGCGCCGCGAAGCCGTCCGCATGAAGCGAGGCAGCGTGTGTGGTGAAAGTGGCCACCGGGGCCATGGAGAACACTGTATCCCACAGGAGGCTAGGGAACATGCTGGTGCTCCGCAGGAAAGCTGGAGAGGCAATCATCCTCGATGGCAAGATTACCATTTACGTCCTTGCCGTCGAGGGTGAGCGCGTCAAGCTGGGCATCGATGCCCCGCAAGACGTCGTCATCGTGCGGAAGGAGCTGCTGGAAGAGGAAGCTGGCGAGGCAGGCTCACACGCCGAGCTGATGCCCAGTCTTCAGCCGCCTCCCCCTCTGCAGGGCT
>DASWAC010000192.1:0-6520 GCA_036391335.1 Ktedonobacterales bacterium | reverse complement strand
ATCGTGGAATGCACGTGCGAGCAGCGCCGCTACCGCTGGGACTTGCGACAAGGCAATCCGGATCAGCGCATCTGGAGTGGCGATAGGTCACCAGATCTCATTTCCAAGGTCGCTACTTAAAGGCGCCATCCGGCTTGCCTTGAGCGACCATCGCCTGGCAGTACCCAAAGAGCGCATCGTAGACAATCGCCTCCTTCTCGATAATCTCGTGATCATCGCGCAGGCCCAGGCGGCGGAAGCCATCCGCGATGGCTTCTAAGCCCGGCCCCTCAGGCTGTTGCCACAAGGTGTTGTCGGTATCCGCGCCATTCACGATCTTACCCAGCAGCACCAGCGCCGGATCGCTCATGAGGTTGTGGTGACGCAAGATCGCCTCAAATGAGCACTCCTGGCCATGGTGGCCAAGCTCGACGCCTGCGACATCGAATGGAGTCGCCCCTTCGCGGACACTGAGTGACAACACCTGATCGGCTGGTACGAAGAGAAACTCGGCCTGCGGATCCACGAATTTGCGGATGAGCCACGGACAGGCCACTCGGTCCACCTTCACATGCTCACGGGTAATCCACTTCATGCGCTCCTCCATCTCCTCGCGCGACTGCGGCTGCACGCCGGTCCGCTCTCCGCCGCGCGATCGCCTACCTCTCGCAATGCAGCGTTCGCGGGGTATCGAGCAAGGGAAGGATATCACGTGTCGCGCACTCGCGAACACAGCGTGCCATAGACAGCGCAGCGGCAGGGAAGAGGAATTCCGCTGCCGCTGCGTTGCCGTGCCGGGTTAGACCAGTCCCTGCGGCACGATATACCAGTAGGCGTGGTTGAAGAGCTGCTTCTCCATGTGGTAGAAGACGCTTGGCACCGGCGGGTGCGGCGGATTCTCGTAGTTGAAAACCAGCTGTGTCGCCTTGTTGTGCCCCGTCTCCAGGAAGCACATCACCTCGCCATCATAGCGGGCATGGCGAGCGTCGGGGTCCTCTCCGCGCACCAGAGCTCGCAGCCGGTGAGCGATCACTTTGGCCTCGAAGTGCGCGGCAGACCCGCTTTTCGAGACAGGCAGGTCAGTTGCGTCGCCGAGCGCGAAGATATGCTCTTGCCCCTTCACCTCGAGTGTGGCTCGATCGGTGGGAAGCCAGCCCTGCGGGTCGCCCAGGCCAGACTGCTCGATGATCCGCGCCCCCCGGTGCGGCGGCACCATCACCAGCAGGTCGTATGGCAGGTCCTCGCCCTCCAGGGAGCTGATGACCTTGCGCTCGGTGTCCACCGAGTCGGCGTTGAAGAAGGTCGTGTATTTGATGACACGCTGGTCGAGCAGCGGAGTTGCCACCTCAGCTACCGATTCGATCGGGAAGACCCGATTCAGTGGGAAGGTGTACTGTATCTCGGTCTTCTTCCGCAGACCGCGGTGGTCCAGCCACTCGTCCAGCAGGAAGACGAACTCCAGCGGCGCAGGTGGGCAGCGGTATGGAATGCCCCCAATGGCTAGCACGATCCGCCCGCCATCGAAGCGCTCCAGCGCGGAGCGGAGTCGCAAGGCGCCATCTTGACTGTAAAAGTGGTGCCACTGGTCCTCATGCTCTTTCAGCCCTGGTAGGTCCTCGGGCGCCAGCCGCGCTCCGGTGCCGAGCACGAGATAGTCATAGGGCAGCGTTGTGGCGGACGTCTGCCCCTTGCCAGCGCCCATGACAGTGATAGCGTGGTCGCGGGCATTGATCTGGGTGACATTGCCGACAACGAGCTTCACATGCTTATTGAGCAGGTCGCGTTCGCTCCGGCTCAACTCCATTCCGGCCCCATGATTGAATGGCAGGTAGAGCCATCCCGGCATGTATTGATGCCGCCCGGTCGCATCGACGACAGTAATCTCCGCTTCATCATGGCGCAGCTCGCGAGCGAGCACATTCGCGACAATGGTGCCACCCACGCCGCCGCCAACGATGACGATTCGCTGAGGCATAACAGGCCTCCTCTTATCCTTCACTACATCCACTAACGCGCCTTGCGGGCGATGTAACGGGTATATCCCTCGTGCTGTTCCGCCCCGAGAAATTCGTGCCCCGCCTTGGCGATCCACGCGGGGATATCTTTGGCCGAGCCAGGATCACTGGAAAGCACGGCCAGCACACCACCAACAGGGAGCACCTTCATCCCGCGAATGAGCTCCATCAACGGTCCTGGGCAGAAGCTGCCACGCGCGTCGATCTCTTTGTCGACCGCGGTATCAATCGTGCCTGACATGATGATCTCTCCTTAGTTCGAGTGAGTGGGCGACGACTGGATCGCCGCCCCTCCATCCGTTGCTATATGAACAGGCTGACCTTACTCTCGCGGGCCCGCTCCATGAAGCTGGCGACGCCAGTGATCTCATCCACGATAGGCTCGAGGTCGTTCAGCGTAAGGCCAAAAAGATCGAGCGTCATGCTGCACGCCGCGATGTGGACATTGCCAATCTCGCGCGCGCCCAGGATGTTCTCCATCCAGGTAGGCGCCTTTTTTGCCGTCATGAGCTCGCGCATCGTGGAGCCATAGTCCGCGAAATCGCTGCTGATGCGGGTATTCGTCTTGTAGGCGTCCTTGCGGAACGCCTCGATGCCCCACGTGGTGAGGAAAATCTCGACATCCATATCCATCGCGGCCGCGCCGGTGGCGAGGATGGAGGCGGCGAGGAGCTTGTCAACGGTGCCCGAGAAGAGCACGATGGACATGCGCTCTTTCATGTCATTGCCTGACTTTCTATGCGGTCTTCTGGAGGTAGAAGGTAAGCACACCCTGTTCCTCGTTCGTCTCGAGGAGCCGGTTCCCGGTGGCCTCGGCCCAGGTGGGGATGTCGCGCCGCGCGCCCTGGTCAGTGGCAGCGATGGCAACGATCTGGCCTGGGGCGACGTCCTTCCACATCTTCTTGAGGGTGATGATGGGCATCGGGCACATCATGCCCTTGGCATCAATGAAGTGATCCACATGCAGCTGAGTCGTCATGGTGGTTCTCCTGTGGGCCGCACCATCGCAGCCCATGCGCTGATCTAGACAAACAGTGTCGTATGCGCCTGGCTGGCAAAGGCCAGGAAGGTAGCGGCGCCAGCGACTTCGACCTCGTCGAGCAGCTCCTCGCGCTTATAGCCCAAGACGTCCATCGTCATCTGGCAGGCGATGAGCTTCACACCGAGGTCCTTGCACTGGTCGAGCAGCTCACCGACGGTGGCGACATTATGCTTGCCGAAGTAGAGGCTCTTCATCATCCAGCTGGCCAGTGGCGTCATCCCTGGGAGCATGCCGATGATGTTGGGCATGGGCACCGGCATAGCGGGGTTGGCTATCGGCGCCACTTTGAGGCGATCCGCCTGGCCCTTCTTGATGATGTCGAGACCATAGAAGGTGAAGAAGATCTCCACTTCCATATCCATCGCCGCCGCCGCAGTCGCCAGGATGAGCGGTGGGTATGCCATGTCGAGCGTGCCCTTTGACGCGATGATGGCCACTTTCTGCTTGGCGGGATCCTTCTTCATCGCTTCGGCAATCTTGTCGTCCACGATCTTGGTGACGCGCTCGGCCGCCAGCTCATCCACACGCTCGCGAATGAGCTGCTCCATGTCGAGACTCAGGGTCATATGTTCCCTGCTGGTGGTGGGCGCGGTCATGATTCCTATTCTCCTTCCACTGAGCCAGCAAACAGCGCACGCAGTGGCTACCGTGTGAGCTTTGAGACAACGCCAACGAGATATTGCAGGACCTCATCCGGCGGATCACCGGACGTCTTGAGGCAGGAGCGCCCAAAGACCACGAGCGCCTCCATCGCCACCGCATGAGCCGCGGCGCGCAAGGCGGTGAGCTGCTCGAAGATGGCCTGGCAATCGCGATCGTCTTCGAGCATGCGCTGGATGCCACGTGCTTGCCCCTCGATAGACTTCAGGCGGGTCGCGAGCGCCGCGCGGGCGCTGGCGTCCACCGTAGCTGTCTTCAACATGGCGAGCACCTCGATCTTCCTGCTAGCACCCCACCCCCCAGGGGTGGCGTACATCCATACAGGAGTGTGCGTCAGCCGCGTCTCGTTCCACTCACAGGCGCAGGTGAAAGCCACACAACCGGCTCACGAGATCGCTCTCGCCCGGCCGTGCTCGTCTTGCCGGACGGCCATAGCCCAGTATCAACAGGGGCTCCCGGGGCGGTAGAGTCGGCCAGGATGGCATGCGCAACTCAGAGGATGGCGCGAGCGCCCACAAGAGCCTATGATGTTCGCGACGGCGTGCGAGATCGAGGGGACCAGGAGACGTGTATGGGACTTGTCCATCGGCGGATCGCGGTGCTGACCAGTGGCGGGGATGCCCCTGGCATGAATGCGGCCATTCGCTCTGTGGTGCGCTGCGCCGCGGAAGCGGGCATCGAGACCGTCGGCGTGCGCGACGGTTACGCCGGGCTTGCCCAACGGAAGTTCGAGGATCTGACGATACGCTCGGTTGGCGGCATCCTGCACCGGGGCGGCACCGTGCTTGGGAGCGCCCGATTCCCAGACTTCTGCGAGGCGGCGGTGCGTGAGCGCTGCATCGAATCTCTCTCGGACGCGGCGATTGATGGTCTCGTGGTCATCGGCGGCAACGGCTCGCAGCGCGGCGCTCATGCGCTGCACCAGCAGGGTTTTCCCACCGTCGGGATCGCTTCGACGATTGACAATGACCTGGCAGGGACTGACATCACGATCGGGGTCGACACCGCGCTCAATACCGCTGTGCGCTGGATCGACCAGATCAAGGACACGGCAACGTCCCACCACCGCGCATTCGTGGTGGAAGTCATGGGCCGCGATTCGGGTTATCTAGCGGTCATGGCAGCCATTGCGACCGGTGCTGAGCTGGCGATGGTGCCCGAGCAGGAGACATCGGTCGAGGCTATCGCAGGGCTTGTGCGCACCTCGTATGCCAGCGGGCGCGGCCACTATATTATCGTGGTCGCCGAAGGCGCCAAGCTCAAGGCGCATGATCTCGTCACACAGCTCAACGAGCACCCGTCCGGCTTCGAAGCTCGGCTCAGCGTGCTGGGCCACGTGCAGCGGGGTGGCAGTCCATCTATTGCGGACCGCGTGCTCGGCAGCCAGCTCGGCGCGGCGGCAGTTGCGGCGCTGGCCGCTGGGCAGAGCGGGGTCGTCGCGGGCCGGGTTGACGGCAAGACAGCGCTGCTCCCAGGAGAGATGGTCATCATGCCCTGCCAGAAAGTCACTGCCGAGCTACTGCAGCTGGCCGCCGCGCTCGCTCAGTGATCCGGTGTCACCCCCTTCGAAAACCTGCCAGGCCCGGAGGCAGGTCACGCTTTGCGCAGCCGCATGTCTCCCGTGAACAACAGGATCGCCGCCAGCAGGAGTCCAACCCCAGCACCTGCCGAGAGGCCCTGCGCAAACGCCAACGAGTCAGCAGGGAGCCCGAGTGTCCGATCCCAAGCGAAGGTCAACAGCATGCTGACTCCTCCCAGACCCCAACAGGCGGCCATGAGAGAGGCCCTCGGCAGCCCGCGCCGCTCGGCATGGGCAGCGGCGATGGCATAGGCGAGCCAGGCAACCCAGAACACGATGAGTGGAAGCGTGTCGCCCATAATGCCTTCCTCTCACCCCGTGCCGCTGCTCGGCCGCCTAATCCTCCGAGGTCACCTGATACTTCATGCCAAACAGCCAGCGCAGCAAGGCGACCCGGCGAATGACCCCATCATACAGCGCCAGCGTGACCACAAACGTCCCGGCAAGGATGATCACGAACTTCACCGGCCAGGGCAGGTCCCAGCGCACGATTGGCAACGCCAGCGCCGTCAGCACTGCCATATGCAGCACGTACACGGGATAGGTTGCCTTATTCAGGTAACGAAGGAGACGTGAGGTGAAGGTGAGGAAACGGATCCCATAACCCTGAATAGCGATGACCCAGACCCACGAGATGACCCCCTGCGCCAAACAATAGAGCAGGTAGTGCCAGGTTGCGGTCGGGGAAGGTATAGCCTGGGCCGTGATGGCAACGCGCAAGGCCACCCACAGCACGACGCCCACGCCCAGCGCGAGTGGTGCCGCACGCACGACGACCTTCGTGAGACCCGGCAGCGCATAGAGGAGGTAGCCAAAGCAGTAGAAGAAGAGATAAGCGAAAAAGAGAACAAGCGGGCTCAGATTAGGCAAGGCCGGCACGACCGCCTGTGCGATCGTGAGGAAGAAGATCACCAGTCCAAGAATGAGGCCAAGTGCGAGCAAAGCGATGCGTCGCTCCAAGAAGAGCGCAAGGCGCCTCACCGCAGGGCGCTGCTGATGAGCCCTGAGCCACGCAAAGGCGGGCAGGGTGATGATCGAGAAAAGGAGCAGTAGGGGAATGAACCACAGATGGCTAAAGACATCGTTCCCGCTGGGAATCTGTGCGCGAAAGAGAAAGCTGCCGATGACCGCGAGGTGATCGAGGTAGAACGCCCACAATGACATGTGGCGCCCCGGATGACTCAAGTGGCCGAGATAGGCCTGGAGTGGCACGATGGCGAAGATGCCAAAGAGGAGAGGAATGCC
>DASWAC010000191.1:0-8359 GCA_036391335.1 Ktedonobacterales bacterium | reverse complement strand
TCATCATGACCCACCAGATCGCTCACTTTCTCGAGGAAGCGACGCGCGGCGACGCGCACATCGGAGATATCGAGTGTGGCGCCATAGAGATGCTTGAACGTATCCAGCAGGGCCGCCGCGACGGGCAGATTCGGTGATGCGGCGATATAATGCGGCGCGATCGCCCACAAGCTGATCGAGGGGAGGCCCACACGCTTGACGCCATCCTGAAATGCGGCGAGGACACCTGTGTCGCCTTCGTAGGTGGCCGGCTCGATGCCGAGCACGCTCATCCGCCGGCTGAACAGGGGCGACGTCACCACGCCTGTGGTGCGCACCGGCGCGGTGTGGGGCACCTGGCCGAGCAATGAGCCCAGCAAGACGACCTCACGCACGTCGCACGTAGTGCACAGCTCGATCAGCTCGCTGATAAACGTCGGCCAGTGCAGCTGAGGCTCCTCGAAGACACCCAGAATGATATCGCGCTCGATGAGCTCGCCTTCAGGGGCGGAGCGCACCATCGCTTTGGCTGCCGAAATGCGGTTCGTCGGCCAGGTGACGCGGCGCAGCGTGCCATTGACCACCTTGACCTGTGGCCGCCACGTGGCGAAGTCATAGAAGAGGTCAGGCTCGACCTCGGCGAAGTCTTCCGCGTTCCACAGCTTGGCCAGATGGCGCACTGCCCACACGGCCGCCCCCGAGCCATCATTCCAGCCTGAGAAAGCGCCCAGGAAGAGCGCGCCACTGGTGTCTGGTCTAGAATGCATACGCAGGTGCTGCATACCGAGTGCTTTCTCTTGAGCGGCCGATACAGTGAGTGCGCGTCATAGGCAGTGAGCTGAGCGGCGCGGGTGGCCATGCCTGCCTCGCCGGACCTCGGGCCGTGAGATAGTGGCCGCCACGGAGAGATGTGCGCAGTATATCACTGTGAGTGACACGCTAGCTATGCGTGTGGGCCGGCTTGCCGTCACGTTAACGCGACGGCTTTTGGCGTGGCGCGGTGCGCGGCTTGCCTGTCGAGCGCGTCTTGGCGCTGGCCGACATGCTCGACGTGGCGCGAGCCGGGGCAGAGCCACCACCGGGCCGTTTTGATGCGCCGTTTTTCGCGGCCTTTGCGGGGCCGGACTCCTCGCGCAGCAAGCCCGTGGACTCGGCATCCTCGATGGTATACCGATAGCCCTGCTCCGTCAGGAAGAGCTGCCGGTTGGCCGAGAAATCCTGGTCGCGGGTGTCGCGGGTGACGATGGTATAGAAATGGGCCGGCCGGCCATCTGACTTTGGCCGCAACAGGCGTCCAAGGCGCTGGGCCTCCTCTTGACGCGAGCCGAAGGTACCCGAGACCTGGATTGCCACATTGGCATCAGGAAGGTCAATGGCGAAGTTGGCGACCTTGCTCACGACCAATCGTTTGAGCTCTCCACGGCGGAAGGCGTCATAGAGCTTCTGGCGCTGCGCCGTGTTGGTGCGCCCGGTGAGCAGTGGCGCATCGAGCTCGGCGGCCAGCTCTTTGAGCTGATCAATATATTGCCCGATGACCAGCACCTGGTCGTCCTGGTGCTGCTCAACCAGCTCGTGAACGAGCTGCACCTTGACAGGATTTTCCGCCGCCATGCGATATTTCTCGCGCTCCTCCGCCATCGCGTAGGGCATGCGCTCGTCTTGTGGCAGGGCGACTCGCAGCTCGTGGCATTCCGCCGTGGCGATCCACCCCTGCTTCTCCAGCTCGCGCCAGGGCACGTCGAAGCGCTTGGGACCGATCAAGCCGAAGACGTCGGCTTCTCGGCCATCCTCACGCACGAGCGTCGCTGTCAGCCCGAGACGCCGGCGCGCCTGAATCTCAGCGGTGATGCGGAAGACCGGTGCTGGCAACAGGTGCACCTCATCGTAGATGATCATGCCCCAGTCGTGCCCGGTGAACAGCCCGAAGTGCGGGAACTCGCTGCCCTCGCTGGGCCGATAGGTGAGGATCTGATAGGTGGTGACGGTGACCGGACGGATGTCTTTGCGCTCGCCGGTATACTCGCCGACCTGATCGGCGGTGAGGTCCGTTTTGTCGAGGATCTCCGCGATCCATTGGCGCACGGCGATGGTGTTTGGCGTGAGGATCAAGGTCGCCCGCTGCACCGCCGCCATCGCGCCAAGGCCCACCACAGTCTTGCCCGCGCCACACGGCAACACCACGACACCGCTGCCTCCCACGAGCGTGCCATTCGCATAGAACGCGCTGACGGCGTCCTCCTGATAGGGGCGCATCGCGAAGCCGGCAACGCCGTGGGCCTCATCGCGCAAGGTGATAGCTAGCGCCTCGCCGTCGGTATAGCCCGCGAGATCCTCGGCAGGGAAGCCAATGGCGATGAGCACCTGCTTGACGTGGCCACGCTGGGCGGGATCCACGCGCAGTGAAAAGGCATCGAGCTGGTCGACGATGAAGGGCTCCATGCGCTTCTGCAGCCTGACTTGGGTGATGAGTGCCTCGTCGTCGCCACGCAGCACCAGGTAGTCGTTCTCGCGAGTGAGCTTGAGACGACCATAGCGGCCGATGTAGTCGCGCACATCGCTGACGATATTGGGCGGCAGGTCATACTTCGAGATGCGTGTCAGCTTCTCGAGCACCTGGGGGGCGGTGAGCCCGGCAGCGGCAGCGTTCCACAGCGAGAGCGCGGTGAGGCGATAGGTATGGATATGCTCAGGAGATTTCTCGAGCTCGGCAAATTGCAGCAGCGCATCGCGCGCCTCGGGATAATGCGGCGAGTCTACTTCGAGCAATATGGTGCGATCACTCTGGACGACACCAGGATTCTGAAGCTGTATAGGCACGGAATGGACTCCACTCGATAGCTAGTAATTGACTCAGGAGACAGCGGTCGCGGTGTGCAGCTCCAGAAATGCGGTGACCAGCGCTGCCGCCTCGCGCTCGTGGCCACGCAGCATGTGCCGCGCGCCGGGAATCGTCTCTACCATCGGGCTCGCCGCAAGCCGCGGAGCCAGCGCCGAGAGCTCGTCAGGTGGACACACCTCATCCAGCTCGCCGGTCAGCAGGAGGGTCGGGCAGCTCACGCCGGGGAGGGCGGTGTCGGCGAGATAGAGCGGCGGGCTCACCGCCGCCAAGGCAGCGACCCGGTGATCGGCTCGTGCGCAGGCCAGCGCGACGACGCTGCCGAAGCCATGACCCACCAGGAAGAGGCTGGATGCGCAGACACGTGGCCGGCTCAACAAAAACTCGATGGCGCCCGCGAGGTCGAGGAGGATGGGATCCCCCTCCGCAAATGTGTCCGGTCGCCGATGCGCGTCACAGACGTTCAGACGCAAGGTCGTGGTGCCCCGAGCGGCCAGCTGGGATTCGATCGAGGAGAGCAGGGTGTCATTCGATACCTCCGCCGCAGGAGCCCAATGACAGAGCATGACACCCGGGTTGCCTTGCGCTGATGGCGACACGGTGAGGGTGCCCACGAGCGGGATGGCGCCGGGTGAGGAGCTGGAAAACAGGATATGCTGGGCAGAAGCTGTCATCATGCGGTGAGGTCTCCATCCACGTAGGCGCTGCCTTGCAACTGAAACCGCGCTCCTCCGTCCATATTCTTCATATCGTCCGAGCAACAGGCATACCTTGCCTACCTCGCCGGATCGCCCGCGAGATATGGCGGCTGAAGGGCAATGGAAATCTGGCCCAGGGGGTCATGCGGAGCTGGGCTTACACATATGGGATCCAGCTAGCACCGTCCTGGCCAGCTTCTGATGAGGCATCAGGATCCGCATATGGGCCACGCAGGCGGGTGAGCCGGTCGAGCTCGGCGCGGCGATAGAGTCGCTTGCGCTTGCGGCCCTGGCGAAAGCTGCCGAGCACGCCACGCGAGACGTAGGCATAGAGTGTTGCCGGCTTCACGCCCAAGATGGCGCAAGCCTCCTCTGCGGAGAGGAACTCTTCACCTTGCATCACGATCATGCGCGCCTCCCACTCTGCCAGGCCACAAACCGTGAAATAATGCCTCTGGATGGGCAGTATATGCCGTCGCGAGCACGACGTCAACCTTGACAGCTAGCTACAATTGTGCGTCATCCGGTGACTGATGCGTTTCAAGGCAGGCAACACCGGCCTCGCCAACGAGCGCGTGATGCCGGGTATGTGCCGGCAGGTCGAGACAGTCGCCCGCCGCGAGCACGATGCGGTCACCAAAGTCGGGCAACCCAAATTCGATAGCGCCCGCCAGGACATAGATCACCTTGCGGTATGGATGCTCATGTGTAGCATACTCCACTCCGGGGCCATTTGACCACCTCTGGCCACGAATGCCCAGACGGGCAAGTGCCCGGTGCAGGCTGGTCTCATCCGGCGTCGAGGATTCCTCCCACCGCGTGACGCACCATGTGGTCATGCCTCAAGCTCCTCTCTCGCAGTGCCGCCACCCCAAGCAGCCAGCTCCGACGGCTGCGCGACGTTGCCATTCGGGGCTGGTCGCCCAACTTTGCCCGACATCCGTGCGTATGTAGCGGTAACCGTGCCAGGCGTGGACCCGCCGTGGCCGCGGATTTCCAGGACGGATGTTCCCAAGGAGGGGAAGTGATGTCCAGCTCGTTCTCATCGTCCATCTTGCGCAGCCGCGAGGTTGACATTCTCACCACCGAGCGCCAGCTGGCCCATGAGCTCGAAGACTGCCTGCGCATCTTCGAGTCCTCCGCGGAGGATGCTCAGACCTTACGCGGTGTCACCGATGCCTTGCAAGAGCCCTTCTTGCTGGTGGTGGCGGGTGAGTTCAATGCAGGCAAGAGCGCCTTCATCAATGCGATGATCGGGGAGAAGGTGCTCGAAGAGGGTGTCACGCCGACCACCGCGCACGTCACCCTGCTGCGGCATGGTGAGACGAGCGCGCGGCATTTGCGGCCTGACGAGATCGAGGAGGTCTGGCATCCAGCGACCTTTCTGCGCGACACCGCCATCGTGGACACCCCGGGCACGAACGCTGTGCTGCGCCACCACGAGCAGCTCACCAGCGAGTTTGTGCCACGGAGCGACTTCGTCCTCTTCGTGACCTCGGCGGATCGCCCCTTTACCGAGAGCGAGCGCCTGTTCATGGAGCGCATCCGGAACTGGGGAAAGAAGATCGTCGTCGTGGTGAACAAGATTGATTTGCTGCGCACGAATGAGGATGTCGCCGAGGTGACTGGCTTCGTGCGGCAACACGCGACCACGCTGCTGGGCTCGACCCCTGACATCTTTCCCATCTCCTCGCGCCTCGCGCAAGAGGGTCGCCAGGCCCAGGCGGGCGACGCGGGCATCGCGCTCTATGAGCAGAGCCGCATGGGCGCCTTGCGCGACTATCTGTTGCGCACCCTCGATGAGAGCGGCCGCACTCACCTGAAGCTGCTGACTCCCCTGGGCGTGATACAGCGCCTGCTGGTGAAATATGTGGGTGCCGCCGAGCAGCGCCGCACGCTGCTGGAAGAAGACGCGCGCACGGTCGCAACTATCGAGACGCAGGTGGCCGAGCACTATGCCGAGATGGCGTGTGCATTCGAGCAGAGGGTGCGTGTGGTGGATGATATCGTCGCGGGGATTCGCGCCCGTGGTGACGTCTTCCTCGACGAGACGGTGCGGCTCACCAACGTAGCTCAGCTGCTCCGCCGCGACGCCGTTCGGGCGCGCTTCGAGCAAGAGGTAGTTGCGGATGCTCCACAGGAGGTCGAGACGGCCGTGCACGAACTGATCGACTGGATCGTCGGTCAGGAGCATCGCCTCTGGCAGGATGTCAACGAGTACATCACGCGCCGCCGTCAGGCGTCGTCGGCGCTCACGGCGAGCGGTGGCGATGAGCATGTGCTGGGCGGCATCGGCGCGACCTTCGACTATAATCGGCGCTCCACGCTGCAAAAGGTGGCTACCAGCGCCAGCCGCACCCTCCAGAGCTATGACCGGTCCATGGAATCCGCCGAGCTGGCGAATTCGCTCCAGGGGGCCGTGGCACAGACCGCGCTGGCCGGCGCGGCTGGCGTGGGCCTCGGCGTGGGTGTGGTCGTGCTCGTGGGCACCACCGCCGCCGACATCACGGGCATCACGGCGGGCATCGCGCTGGCGGTGCTGGGGCTGGCAGTGCTGCCTCTGCACAAATCGCGCGCCAAGGCGCAGCTGGACACGCGCACCCGCGAGCTGGCCGAGCGCGTCAAGGCTACCCTGCGCGAGCAGTTCAGCCGTGAGATCACGGCCGACAAGCAGCGACTAGCCGAGGCGCTGGCGCCATATAGCCGCTTTGTGAAGCTGGAGACCGAGCGCGTGGGTCAGGTGCGAGAGACACTCGATCGCCTGCGCGATGAGGCCGCTGAGCTGCGCAAGCAGGTGGATGGCGTCACCGTCCGCCCGGCGACTGAGACCGCCGCCCAGACGGCCTAGCGAGCTGCGTAGTGGCGCAGATAGGCAGCGTGTGATCGGTCTTCTGCCGCCTGCCGGCTGTCGCCCATCCGTGCGTAGATCTCCGCCCGCAAGGCAAAACATTCCTGGGCTTCGGGCTCAAGATGGAGCGCCTGGTTGATCTCGCCCAGGGCCTCCGGGAAGCGAGACATGGCAGCCAGTGCGGTGGCGCAGGCCAGCGGGCCTCGATAATCGCCGGGGGAGCGCATCTCCATCAACTCCCCCTGAGCCAGGGCTTCGAGGTAATTGCCGGCGCGCATGGCCAGGGTCGCCTTGAGAGAGAGCGCCGCGCTGTCATCGGGAAGCGCCGTCAGCACGCGCTCGATGGTGGCCAGCGCAGTGGTGATGTTGCCCTGGGCGAGCAGCTGCCGCGCCTCGCCGAGCGCAAGGGTAGCGAGACACTCACGAGGGCTCTGCGCGTCCATCTCGCTTGGGGTTGGCGCATCCACCAGCGTGAGGCGGCCCGTGCCCGCCTGATGGTCCATGTCTGTTGGCGCGGTGATAGTGATCAATGGGGTCGTGCCCTCGATCAGCACCTGCTGCCCGGTGCGTAAGGTGAAGCCCTGAGTCAGGCTGCCCACGACCTGGCGTAAGACTTCTCGCGCCTCGCGCGCCAGGGGCGTCGGCACATCGCGCAGATCGATCTCAGGCTGGCCATACTTCTGCACGCCGTGCGTGTGCAGCCAGCGGCGGTCCGCCGCCCAGACCTCGTCGTGGAGGGTGATGTGCGTCTCTGGCCGCTCGACTGCCATGCTCGCCATGGCCCCTGGGGCCAGGCATCGCTGCGCGCCGGGATCCAGCACGATGCCGTCGCAGGCCTGCGCGACCACGCGGGCGAGGTGAAACGCCCAGAAGACCCCCTGCGTGGCTACAGCATCTGACGTCGTCACGCGGATGTCATAGACCAGCGAGCCCTCGCGCATGATGAGGACCTCAGCCGGCGCAAGGCCGTGAGTGAGGCGGAGAAACGTCTGGTCTCCCATGCCGTGGGTCATCGCGTCGTCATAGCGATACATCACGATCTCCGCGGTGACTGGGACTCGAGAGCCGGTGACTTGGAATGCGCCGACGCGCCTGCGGGTCACCAGGCCGACGGCGGGTCTGCCTCCGCCCGCGACGAAGCTGGCCGCACCGAGGCCGGCGCCGGTGATGGCCGCGCGCATCTGCGCTTCGTCTGGAACATCGAGACGCGCGCTGACGGCGAGGTAATCCTGCTGGACGTCGTGAGCCATAGGTCCTGTGCCTGCATGGAGATGAGTGGTCGCTGCGATGCGCCAGGCCCCATTGTACACGAGATGAGCCGCGGGTGGTAGCAGTCTCTCAACTTCGCTCGCCTCTCGCAGGGAATAAGTCTCAACGCCCATGGCGTGAAATGGATCGTCTTCTCATGCAGCATGTGCACAGGCGAAGGCGCTTGTGCGCGTCATCTGCCGTTTCGCCGGGTAATGGACTCACAGTATCGTAAGGAATGCAACATGACCGCTCACCTTCCTGAGGGCCAGCACATCACGTATCAGCTGCAATATCGCAAATGTGGCAAGACGAGCTGCGGCACCTGCAAGCGCGGCCTGGGCCACGGTCCCTACTGGTATGCCTATTGGCGCGAAGGCAGCAAGCTCCGCTCGGGCTACATCGGCAAAGTGCAGCCGCGCGATGTCTCGCCGGCCGTCGTGGCGCGCGCTCAGGCTCGCATCAGCACAGCGCGGGCCGCCCTCAGCGCCTGATACGGAGTCCGTCGTTGCCGCTCGATCTCTCGGCCCCCGCAAGGCCAGCGCACGAATGAGGGACTTGAGGTGCCCCGCGTGTGAGCACGTGGTCGCCCGATTCGTAAGAGTCCCAGCCGCCATGGGGAAAAAGCAATGAGCAGCGACGCGCCTCGTGGTGAGGGGTCATCGCTGCTCACGTCGCGCGGCACAACTAGGCTCAGAGCGTGTCGCCGTCTAATCTGCCTGTCTCGACCATCCACCGATAGAACTCGAG
>DASWAC010000190.1:0-1978 GCA_036391335.1 Ktedonobacterales bacterium | reverse complement strand
GGACTGTGCCGGTGCGTAGATCCTCCGCCTCGATGAGGGCCTCGACCTCCATGGATGTGCGCCCTACGAAGGTTAGACGCGCCCGCACCGTGAGCAGGTCACCGATATAGACGGGCTCTTTGAAGGTCATCGAATCCATCGCGACGGTGACACATTGATGGCGCGAGTGTCGCATAGCCACGGCGCCGCCCGCTTCATCCACCATGCGCATGATCGCGCCGCCATGCACATTGCCCCGTGGATTGGCATCCGGCGGCTGCATCGAGCGCGCCATGACGATTGCCGACTCCGCGACGGTCTTGGGCGCATTGGTCGCCCCACGGTCCGACGCGCCACGCGGCGGCTGCGGATGCTTGGCTGCTGGCATGGTGACATCCTATGAAAATGAGGTATGGTGCATGTCGGTGGCATCACCCTCGACAAGAATGAGCCATCATCACCGAATTCTATCATAGCAGTCCGGCAGCGCCACAGGATGAGAGCCATAGGGAAATGAGTCGCCAAACGTCTCACAAAGGGAACCGCAAGCAGGCCGCCACGACCGTGGCGGGCTCATCGCTGTGGGCTGACGACCGCGGCGGGCTCGAGCTGCCCGACGAGCATCCGGCCATCACGATTCGTGATAGCTTGCACGATCTCATCCCGCTGGGAGCCCTCGAGGAAGAGCTCATCAGCACTCCAGAGTTCTTGCGCCTTCAAGGCATCAAGCAGCTGGGATTCTGCTATCGCATCTGGCCCGGGGCCACTCACACCCGGTTCGAGCACAGCCTGGGTGTCTACATGCTCATGCTGCGGGCGCTGCGCATGGTCAGTCGCCTCCGCCTCGCCGTGCTGGACCAGACGTCGGCGCGCACGCTGCTCGTGGCTGCGCTGCTGCACGACATCGGGCACTATCCTTTCTCTCACGCCATCGAAGAGCTCGGCGGCGAGATCGCCCCACACGAGCGCGTGGGCCGTGAGATCATCACGAGTGATCCCATCGCTAGCATCGTGCGTCGCCACGGACTCTCGCCTGAGCGCATCGCTGGCCTGATCGACCGTGACACTGCGAGTGAGCCGCCCGCGATCGATTCACTGCTGTCCCGGCTGCTGAGCGGGCCGCTCGATATGGATAAGCTAGATTATCTGCCGCGTGACGCCCGCGCCTGCAACGTGCCCTATGGCGGCGTGGATACGAGTCGCTTGCTGGCGTCGCTGCGCGTCATCGAGCGTGACGGGGCGCCATCGCTCGGCCTCGTCGAGAAGGGCGTCAGCCCCCTGCACTCGCTCATCCATGCGCGACAAGAGATGTTTGACAACGTCTATTGGCATCATACCAACCGCGCGATGATGGCCATGCTGCTGCGGGCGACGCAAGACGCCTTGGATGCGGGAAGTCTGCAACCCGGCCAGCTCAAGCATCATGAAGATGCCTCGCTGCTGGCGCTGCTCGCGACGGGGGCGATGCCGGAGTCCACGCGACAGCTCGTCAGTGCGCTCGCGCTGCGACAGCCGCACAAGGTGCTGCTCGAGATCGCGGCTCCCGCCGGGAGGATCTTTAGCCAGCTCGATGCCCTCTTCTGGGATCAAGCCCACCGCAAGCGGGTCGAGGCGCATCTCGCCGCAGCCATCGCCACTACCCTTGGAGAGCCCATCCACAGCCACGAGGTGCTCATTGACATCCCCAAGCCGGAGAGATGGCAGACCGATGTCCTGATCTGGTTTCCCCAGCCCCCGGTGGGCATGAGCCAGGTGATGACCTGGACGGAAGCGACAGGACAGCAGCCGCACGATCTGCTGGTGTACGAGCAGCACCAGCGACGCATCCGCGTGGTTGGCACGGCCTGGCTGCGCGAGCGACTGGGAGGTGACGCCACGAGGGCCATCTTGCCCCTGCTGGAGCGCCTGCCAGGATAAACCGCGCCCACTGGCCACAGGCTGCGCATCCAAGGAACATGTCAGTGTGCTTGGCAAGATCTATCATGTCCCGTTGGTTTTC
>DASWAC010000189.1:0-8100 GCA_036391335.1 Ktedonobacterales bacterium | reverse complement strand
AGGTCCACCCTTTGAGCTCATGCGCCATGGCATCCCACAGCGCACTCTGTTTCCCCGAGCGACCTGGGCCTGTCACCAGCACGCCAAACACCGTGGAGGGATGGTTGCCACGCAGCTGGTGAATGCGTTTCACCTCGAGATGCAGAGCATCGCGCACGGTGCGGGTGATCTGGCGAATCGCACCGGTCGTGCCGTAGGGATCCTTGCCGGGAATGAAGTCGGCTTTGGCGAGGCGACTGACCCGTCGAGCGATATATTCCTGATAGGCGACATCGGACCGTCCTGGAAATTGCCGGTAGTAGACATAGGTCAGCCAGAGGGTGGACGCAGCGGCCAGCAGGACCCCGCCGATGAGGATTGTCCAGGCGAGGGCACGGTTGGGCGAGGTTTGGAGCCACACGAAGAGGAAGATGCTGGCGCCCCCAATGATGAGGGGATGCGCCACCCGCATGACCCAGCCGCTAAAGCCCCAGTACCACGAGGCAAGATCAGTCGTGCGATCCTTCAGGCGTCGCCAGAGACGCTTGGGCAAGGGATCGCTCACTGGAACGGAAGTGGACGGCGGGACAGCCATAGATGAGACCTCCTACGCGATGTGAGGGGTTCATGGCGTGTCCTTACGCTGGAGACTGGTGCGCTCGTCCATACGCTACCTATTGCATGCTTTGCACAAACTACCGGAGTCTATACTACTCGACCTTACTATGTCAAGTTGCCTCTCGGCGGGAGGATGACGCCATGATGCGGTTGGCTGGCGCGCGCTATTCCGTGTCAAAGCCTGTGCAAAGATGTTGCGCTTCAGGTTGATCATTGCATCTGGCAGCGCGATGTGCGATAATTCCCGAGAAAAGTCGGTCTTATGAGGCGGCGAGACAGAGGAGCGAACCCGGCGACCGTGTTAGATTTCGCTCATACTCGCCCGAAAGATGGCCGGTGGCTCAGGTGATGCCCTAACGCACCTTCCTGTCTCGATACTTCCATATGGATAGTAGGGAGGAGTCTGATGGTCATATCAGGTGTTTACCTGATGTAACTGTATGATGGATAGTATACAGTGACTGCGGACTTTGCAAAGAGTGTGCAATGCGGCGCGCTCCTCCTGATACGGATTCCCGCACCAGGGATGTTCATTCCAAGGTCTATCAGAATACCAAGCCCACTGAGAGGTTTTGGAGAGGAGCTTTCCCGCTATGGCCACTCTTGCGGCACCTACACAGAAAGCGTCCATACGGGCATCACGCCGCGCGGCCAAGGTTGAGGCCGAGCAGCTCGATGTCGTCGTCTCGATCCCTGTCCCTGAGTCGTCTTTGCTCGCCGATGATGTCGAGCCCACCGATGAGGAGCTCGCGGCCCTCACTGCGGAAGAAGAAGATACGCTCTTTGGCAAGGGCGCCGGCACCTATGGCGGCGCTGATGGCTCCGAAGACGCCTTCCAGAGCTATCTGCACGACATCCGCGGCCTCTCGCTGCTCTCGCATGAGGAAGAGATCATCCTCGCGAAGCTCTCGGAGTCCGGTGACCCGCGCGCCCGCCGTCGCCTGGTCGAGGCCAACCTCCGCCTGGTGATCTCCATCGCCCGCCGCTATACCAACTCCGGCGTCCCCCTCATCGACCTGATCCAAGAGGGGAACCTGGGCCTCATGCGCGCCGCCGAGAAGTTTGACTGGAAGCGCGGCTGCCACTTCGGCACCTATGCCACGTGGTGGATCCGCCAGGCGATCAGCCGGGCCGCGGGCGAGCAATCACGCATGATCCACCTGCCTGAGCATGTCGCCACCCGGATGCGCAAGGTGCGCCGTGTCGCCTCACAGCTCTCGCAGGAAAACGGTGGCGATCCTTTGCCAGACCAGATCGCCGAGGCGGCGAGCATGCAGCTCACCGAGGTGGAAGATCTGATGCACATCGTCGAGCAGCCGGTCTCACTCGATGCGCCTTCCGATGGCGAGAACCGCCTGGCCCTGGCCGACACACTCGAAGACGCTTCGATGCAAACCCCGGCGGATATCGCCTCGCAGCACCTGCTCGGTGAGGAGCTGCATCGCGCCCTGAGCTCACTGACCACCCGTGAGCGCTCCGTCGTCACCCTGCGCTATGGCATCGGCGATGGCCGCAGCCGCACGCTGCTGGAGGTTGGCAAAGAGCTGGGCATCTCGCGCGAGCGGGTACGCCAGCTAGAGATGGTCGCCCTGGCGAAGCTGCGCGGCGGGGTCACGTCACGCATGACAGCAGATTGACCTTTCAGCGGGTCCCTCCTCTTCAGCACGGCGCCCGGTCGCATGATCGGGCGTCTTGCTGTGCGCCGAGCTTGGCTCCTGCCGGCTAGGGCTCCCTCTTCGCCAGGTAGGCCAGTGTGGCGCGGGCCATGATCTCCAGCCCGATGGGGAGAGATTCCTCATCAATGTCGAAGCGCGCGTTGTGATGCGGGGCCGTGATGCCGCGCTCAGAGTTGCCGGCTCCCACGAAGAAATAGCACCCCGGCGCTGCCGCGAGGAAGGCCGACATATCATCACTGGGCGTCACCCGGGCGTCGCCTTCGGGCAGCCCCTTCTCGCCCAAGGTGGCTACGACCGCCGAGCGCACCAGCGCGGTCATGCCGGCATCATTGACACACGGACCGGTGCCGGCGCCCACCGAGCAGCGCGCCTCACCACGCATGCTCACGGCGATCCCCCCCGCCAGCGACGCGATGCGTTCCTTCAGATGGGCACGCAGGGCCTCGTCGTAGGTGCGCAGCGTGCCCTTGATCTCGACCTCGTCGGCGATCACATTGAATGCGGACCCGCCATGGATGCTGCCGATGGTGAGCACGACCGGCGCGAACGGCGAGACCTCGCGGCTGACCAGCGTCTGCAGCGCGGTGATGATATGGGCCGCGATGATGATGGGGTCCACGGCTTCATGTGGCATGGCGCCATGGCCACCCTTACCGCGCACGTGGATGATGATCTCATCCGCACTGGCCATGATAGGGCCGCTCTGAAGGCTCACCGTACCCACACGGCCACTCGACCACAAATGCAGGCCCAGGCAGGCATCGGGGACGGGGTCACGCAGTACGCCATCGTTGATCATCGCCTCAGCGCCCGCCGCGCGTTCCTCTGCCGGCTGGAAGACCAGCTTGACGGCGCCGGCCAGCTCGCCACGCCGCGCCATCAGCAGCTCAGCCAGCCCCAGCCCAATGGCGATGTGGCCGTCATGCCCGCAGGCGTGCATCTTGCCCGGCGTTTGCGAGCGATACTCAGTCTCGCTGAGCTCTTCGATGGGCAGCGCATCAATATCTGCCCGCACCAGGAGCGTCGGCCCCGGCTTCTCACCCTGGATGAGCCCCACGATACCTGTTCCGCCCACGCCTTCTCGCGTCTCGATGCCCAGCTCGCGCAGGCGAGCTGCGATCTCCTTCGCGGTCTCAGTCTCTTCGAAGGAAAGCTCGGGATGCTGGTGAAAATGGCGGCGCAGCGTGACGAGCTCCGGACGCATCCGCTCGACATCGGCGTGAAGGGTATCTTCTGGCATAGGGGCGCTCCTCATCTCTGGACGGGTCCGCGCTCGCGAGGCATGGTGATGAGCCGCGAGAGATTTGCCGCGTGGCGCGACGTACCTGCTAGCAGGGCATCCACGCGCCGGACTCTGTGGCCATAGCATAAGGTAAGAAGCGTCGCCCGTGCCTTCAAACACGTGGTGACCGCCACGCGCAAGAATGGATGACACGCGTGGCCATTGCTTGCGTGGATGCCCTCGGGTGTGGGATACTCGCGGCAACGGAATTGACGGGTCCTCATGGACCCAAGCTCTCAAGAGGGAATGTCATGAACGAGCTCACTATCCGGCGACTGGGTATGCTGGCCAGTCTCATCGGCGCGGCACTCATCTTCGCGGCGGGCCTGATGTCCAGAGGCTCCGGCAACAATGTCGTTGGCTGGATTGGCATTGCGCTCGCCGTCATCGGCGGGGCCGGCGCGCTGCTGGTGCAGCTGCGGATCGGTGCGCTCGGCTGGGTTGCCCTGCTGGGTGCCTCAGTGCTCTGGCTGATCGTGGCCGGCATCTTCAACATTGCGCCGCCGCCCACCGGGGGGCCGAATCTCGTGCTGGTGTTCATGCCGCTGGCCCTCATCGGCGTCAACGCCAACATCTCGGAGGCGCGCTCACTGGTGCACCGTGGCGTGATCGCGTCGTTGGGTCTCACGAGCCTCCTCACCATCATCCTCTCAGGCGCGCTCGCGGGCGGTGGCGGCGCGGGCACTCCGCTGGACCCTGGAGTCCAGGCGATGGGCATACAGCTCTATGGGATCGCGGGGGCGCTGGCGCTGGTGCTCTGGGTCTCAGCCATCATCGAGGCCATCCGCACGACGGCCTGGGGCTGGCTGGCCGTCATCATCGTCTTCTTTGGCATCGGCGGCATGATGTATGGCCTCTTCGGTCCGTCCATTCACGACCTCGAACAGACCCGCGCGCAGGCCGCCGCCAAGAAGATGGCGGGAGTGCGCAACTAGCCTCACACGAATGCTCGCTCCTCTATGCCGCCGGCATTGCTCGCTGGCGGCATCGCGCTGTGCGCCGGCCAGTCTCGCCATGTCACGTGGCCCGAGGGGGCCCGTGGCCGTCTGACTCACAAGAGAGCATCTTCATCCCTCAGCGATTACACGCACTCGTGGCCTGGCGTATAATCATGTGAGCGCTGGGCCTTTGCCATAACCAGCCTGGCTACGACTGAAAGCGAGTGTTTCGCATGGGTGGATTAGCACGATGGGAAATCCTGATACCCTTGCTGCTTCTAGCGGTGTTCTTCTTTGGCGCCAAGCGGCTGCCCGAGATGGGTGCGGCAGTGGGCAAGACGATCAGAGAGTTTCAGAAGTCGATGAGGGAAGTCACTGACCATATCAATCCCGCACCACCGGCGGTGCCCGCGCCACCTGCCACACCTGAGCTGACCGCGCCGGCGGCCACGCCCGCCGCAGTGCCTGCCGATGCCGCCGCCACGACGGCAAAGGCCGAGAACACCCCGACCGCATCATAAGCGGACGACCAAGAGGAGCGCATCCCCATGGCAACGAGCGACATCCACGAATGGGTGGACAATGCGCCTGTTCCTGGGGAGAACGAGAACGAGCCTCAGGGCGGCACGATGACACTCATCGAGCATCTCGAAGAGCTGCGACGGCGCATCATCGTCTGCCTCATCGGCGTCGCGGTGGCTTCGATCGCCGCCTTCGTCTTCTGGGATCCCATCCTGGGCTTCCTGGCCAGCCCGCTGCCGAAGATCTCGAGTCCGCTGCTGAAGAATGGCCACCTCATCGTCAATGATCCCGGTGGCGGCTTCATCATCGCGTTCAAGATCGCCCTGGCGGTGGGGTTAGCAGTCGCGATGCCACTGCTGCTCTATGAGATTTGGGCCTACATCGCGCCTGCCCTCACCCGCAGAGAGCTCAAGTATGCCAAGCCGTTCACCGTGCTGGGCGCGGGGCTCTTCGTAGTGGGCGTTGCCACCGGCTTCCTGGTGCTGCGCTATCCGTTGGAGTTCCTCATCGAGTTTGGCTCCGACCGCTTCACCTATCTCATCTCGGCCGATGCCTACTTCGGGTTCGTCTCGTTCTTCATGCTGGCCTTTGGCCTCGTCTTCGAGCTCCCCCTCGTCCTCGTCTTCCTCTCGCTGCTCGGGGTGGTCAGCAGTCGCTTCCTGCGCGAGAAGCGAAAATATATCCTCTTTGGCCTCTGGTTCCTCTCGGTCTTCATCACGCCGGGGGCCGACCCCTATAGCCCGGTGATCGTGGGCATCTCCTTCACGGTGCTCTACGAGCTGTCGATCATCTTGATTCGCGCGATTGGGAAGTGACGCCGCACGATGTCTGAGATCCACCCGATGACCGAGCGCCAGCGGGCGTTTGCTGATGCCCTGCTCACCTGTGGCGCCGTGAAGTTTGGCGCATTTCGCCTGAAGCTGCACGAGACGCATCCTGACGCGCCACTCTCGCCCATCTATGTGGACCTGCGTGTGCTGCGCTCGTTCCCGGATGCGACTGATATCGCTGTCGAGGTGCTCGCCGAGATGATCGCCGCTGACGGCATCATCTGCGATCTCTTTGCCGACATCCCGCAGGCTGCCACGCCGCTGGTGGCAGTGCTCTCGCATGTGACCCGCGTGCCCATGATTACCCCGCGCGAGGTCAAGACCCACGGCGCCACTGGCCAGATCAACGGGGCCTATCATGCGGGCGAGACGGTCCTGGTGATCGACGATGTGATTACCGATGGCGCGAGCAAGGTCGAGACGTTGCGTGTGCTGGAATCCCACGGGCTGCGCGTGCGCGATGTGGCCGTGCTGGTGGACCGCGAGCAGGGCGGCGTGGCGCAGATGCGCGAGGCGGGCTATGCGCTGCATGCGGCGGTGACGCTGACGCAGCTGCTGGAGCACTGGCGCGCGACGAAGGCGCTCGACCTCGCGACCTATGAGCAGGTGCGCGCCTATCGTGCCAGGGCCTAGCCAGGGATGCTCTATCGCAACACCATCCGGCCGGCCCTCTTCGCCGTGGGTCGCGACCCAGAGTGGATTCACGAGCGGGTGCTCGGCGCCCTCGCGCTCGTCTCACGCTCACCGCTGCTGACGCACACCTTGCGCCGGCTAAGTGCGCTCGGCTTCACCCGGCCAGAGCCACGCGAGGTCATGGGCCTGCGCTTTCCCTCGCCCATTGGGCTGGCAGCGGGATTCGACAAGAACGGTGTCGCGCTCCCTGCCCTCGCCGCGCTGGGCTTCGGCTTCATCGAGGCGGGCACAGTCACGTGGCATGCCCAGCCAGGCAACCCGCGACCGCGCCTCTTTCGGCTGAGTGGTGATGAAGCGCTCATCAACCGTATGGGCTTCAATAATGAGGGCGCCGTCGCGCTCGCCGCACGGCTGGCCAGGTTACCATCGCTGGGCGTGCCGTTAGGGGTGAGCCTGGGAAAATCGAAGGTGACCCCGCTCGATGAGGCCATTCCCGACTACCTCGCCTCGCTCGACGCCGTGCACCGCTGGGCCGACTATATCGCGGTGAACGTGAGCTCACCGAACACACCGGGGCTGCGTGCCCTGCAAGAGCGCGAGCGGCTCGATGTGCTGCTGGAAGCGCTGGTGAAGCGACTCGCCGAGCTGGCCACCGAGCGTGGCGGCGCGCGGCCAACACCGCTGCTGGTGAAGGTCGCACCCGATCTGGATGACCGCGCGCTGGCTGATCTGGTGGAGGTGTGCCTGGGGCGTGGCGCGAGTGGACTCATCGCCGTGAATACGACGCTCCGCCGTGACCTGCTGAGCTATCGGATTGCGCCGGCGCTCCACGACGAGGCTGGTGGGCTGAGTGGACGCCCACTGGCGAGGCGCGCGACCGAGGTGGTGCGCTTCCTGGTGCGCGAGTCGTCTGGCAGGCTGCCCGTCGTGGGCTGCGGTGGCATCGCCACGGTGGACGACGCGCGACGGATGCTCGACGCAGGAGCCTCACTCCTGCAGATCTACACTGGCTTCATCTATGAGGGGCCGCTGCTGGCCCGGCGACTGGCGAGCGAGCTGGCGAGGTCACGATAGAAGAAGATCGAGCCACGCGCCGATCCATCTGCATCGAGCGCATAGCCAGGGATGATGCCCGCCTCGCTGTAGCCCAGGCGGCGATAGAGGCGCTGGGCATCGTCGCCCTCGCGCGTGTCGAGGACTAACAGGGTGCGCCCCCGTGCGGCGGCCACCGCTTCGATGGCGCGCATGAGCGCCTCACCGAGTCCGTGGCGGCGGGCGCGTGTGTGCACCAGCAGCTTCTGCACCTCCGCCCGGTGCGCCGCGTTGGGCTTGCCTGGCAGCGCCAGGTGCACGCAGCCGGTGATGCCCGCGCTGTCTCGCGCCACCAGGATGACCCGCTCACCACCCGTGGCTTCGGCCAGGGCCGTCTCCCACCAGGCGCGCGCCGCGGCCTCGCTCAGCGGCGGCAAGAAGCCCACGGATGCTCCGTGGTCCACGCTGTCACGCAGCAGCGCAATGAGGTCTGCCATCTCTGAGGCGCCGGCAGGGGGCGCGAGCGGCTCGATCGTCATGGGGTGACCGGCTCACCACGCAAATCATGGCGAACGACCTCTTCGAGCCCT
>DASWAC010000188.1:0-2204 GCA_036391335.1 Ktedonobacterales bacterium | reverse complement strand
AGGACGATGACGTGCCCCCAGTGGGCGGCCGTCTCGCGGGCCACCACCAGGCGATCGACGCCCCCACCGGAGACCGGCGCGCCACCGAGCAGGCGGCTCATCTCGCCGGGATGTGGTGTGAGCACACTCCCCGCGGGGAGGCGCTGCCACCAATCGGGGAGCTTGGCCAGATGGCTGAGCGCGCTCGCATCCACGATGAGCCGTGGCGCGGCTGCGGCAGGCATGGCGCGCACCGCCGCGAAGACGGCAGCGAGCAGCTCGGCGACCTCAGGCGCGGGACTCAGCCCAGGGCCGATCACCATCGCCCTCGCGCCAGGGATGGCCTGCATGAGCTGGCTGGCCCGATCCTCCGCCGGGAGGGTGGAGGCAGCCAGTGGCGCATAGATGGCCTCGGGGAGCATGGCGGCGTAGGTGGGAATGGCAGACGGCTCGACTGCCAGCACGATGAGGCCCGCGCCCGCCCGCCCCGATGCGGCGGCAGCGAGATAGGCCGCGCCAACGTAGTATGCTGATCCGCCGAGCACGACCACATGGCCAAAGGTGCCCTTGTTGCTATCGAGGCCGCGCCGGGGCCAGGTGGGACGCAACAGGTCAGAGGTGAGCATCTCCAGCCCTGCGCCAAGGCTCATCTCAGATGGCAGGCCGATGTCACCAACCTCCAGCTCACCCACCAGTCCCGCGCCGGGGAAGAGGAAGAGCCCCACCTTCGGGCAGGCCAGTGTCACCGTGAGGTCGGCGGCGATCGTGCCCTCATCCACCGCGCCGGTGTCGGCATTCAGCCCGCTGGGGAGGTCCACCGCGACGACGATGGGCGCATTGCGCCGCCGGGCTCGCTCAGCCGCGACGAGGGATAGCGCGCGCCGCATCTCGGGGGCCAGTGGCCGGGTGTGTCCCGTGCCGAGCAACGCATCGAGCACGACATCGGCATCGCCTAGCAGCGTGGCCAGCGCGGCCAGATCTTCTCCGGCGGGGCCGATGACGCCGTTAGACTCGATCGTGCCACCGCGCCACACATAGGCGGAGATGCGTGCACCCCACTGGGCGAGATACTTCGCGGCGACCCGCCCATCACCGCCGTTGTTCCCTGGGCCCACCAGCACGACCACGTGCAGATCGGTCACGCTGCCGCCGGCTGCCGCGCGCAGCGCCGCCGCCACACTGCGCCCGGCGTGCTCCATGAGGGTCTCGGAGGTCAGGCCATGCTCTGCCTCGGCGCGCTGCTCGATCTCGCGCATCTCGGTCACCGTGACGACCCGCATGGGGAGCCTCCTTCGCGCCAGCTATTCCGTGAGCACGGGCCGATTGAGAATGCCGAGGTAGGCTTTCCACGGACCCACCGCCTCACCGTATTGGTGCGCCATGACCTCGACGATCTGGCCGAGGTGGTTGAGATCGTGGATGGCCCAGGTGGCCAGCAGGTTGCTCAGAGTGACCGTGCCCAGCGACGGATGCGTGCCGGTGAGGGCATACTTCTCCGGGGTGATGTCGAGGCCGGCCAGCGTCTCCAGGTTGGCCTGACGGGCCGCCGCGAAGGCATCGAGCAGCGCCGCGAGTGATTTGCCTTGGGATTCCTCGAACATGGCCGTCCGGTCGAATTTCGGGAACGGGTGCCCCTCGCCTTGCTCCAGGATGATGCGCAGACGCGGTATCCACTCTGTCTCGTCACCATGCAGCAGGTGGCCAACCACGTCATAGGCGGTCCACGTGTTGGCACCCTCGGTGCCATGGGTCCACGCGTCGGGCAGGTCCGCGAGCAGCGCCCGCAGCGTGGCCGGGGTGCGCCGCAAGATAGCAACGGTGTTCTCGTGCTGATAGTCCATGCGTCAAGCCTCCTTGAAGGGCGACCACTCACAGGAGGATTATCACCGTCCGACAGGGTCGAGCGCAAAGTCACCATTCGCCGCTAGGCAGCAAGCTCGCCGCGGCCGGCCCGCACGATCACAGTCTGGTCCACGTTGAGGCGCTCGTGGATGGTGAAGACGCGACCCAGCCGGCGGAGCGCGTCGTCGAGATAGGCTGAGAGCCAGAGGTTGAAGCTGGCCGTGCCATCAGGCGCCAGCAGCCGCGCCACGTCGCGCAGGAAGCGCTCGCCCAGCACACCGTGCGCCATCTTCCCTGCGGTGAAGAGGTCCACCAGGATGCAGTCATACGTGGCGCGCTCAGTGCGCACCCAGGCCAGCGCGTCGGCCACCATGATGCGCACG
>DASWAC010000187.1:0-1850 GCA_036391335.1 Ktedonobacterales bacterium | reverse complement strand
AGCCTGCCTGCCACATCCATCGTGCATGATGTCGCCATTATTGGATCCGGACCGGCTGGGTATACTGCCGCGATCTATGCCTCGCGCGCGAATCTGCGCACCATCCTCTTTCAGGGCAATGAGCCGGGTGGCCAGCTCATGATCACTTCTGATGTCGAGAATTACCCCGGCTTCGAGGACGCCATCCTCGGCCCCGATCTCATGGAGCGCTTCGAGAAGCAGGCGGCTCGCTTTGGCACCGACCTCATCATGCGCGAAGTCATCAAGGTGGATTTCTCCCAGCAGCCATTCACCCTCACCACGGAAGACGCCAGCTATCGCGCACGCGCCGTCATCGTGGCGACGGGAGCCAGCGCAAAATGGCTGGGGCTCGCGAATGAGACACGCCTCCAGGGACGTGGCGTCAGCGGCTGCGCGACCTGCGATGGCTTTTTCTTCAAGGGCAAAGAGATTGCCGTGGTCGGTGGTGGCGACACCGCGATGGAAGAGGCAAGCTTCCTGACTCGCTATGCCAGCAAGGTGCATGTGCTCCACCGCCGCGACTCCTTCCGGGCCAGCAAGATCATGCAGAGGCGCGTCGTCGAGAATCCTCAGGTCAACGTGAGATATAACGTCGAGGTTGATGACGTGCTGGGCGACCAGGTCGTCGAGGGCGTCACCCTGCGCGATATCCACTCTGGCAAGACGGAGACCCTGCCGGTGCAAGGCCTCTTCATCGCGATCGGCCACCAGCCGAATACCGCCCTCTTCAAGGGCATCCTCGATATGAACGAGCAAGGCTACCTGAAGATGACGGAGCACACCATGTCGAGCGTGCCGGGCGTCTTTGTCGCGGGCGACGTGGGTGATCCGCGGTACCGCCAGGCAGTGACCTCGGCCGGCGACGGCTGCCGAGCCGCCATTGACGCGGAGCACTGGCTGGCCGAGCAGGACGCCCAGCGCTGAGGCATGCTGGCTGGCCATCCCTGCGTGAAGGTGATGGGCAGACTCTCACTTCGTGTAGGGCCATGTCAGTAGTTGACGGCTATAGGAAGCTCACGCCGCGTGACAGGCGCGGACATGGGCTTCCTACCGGCTCAGCCTGGCCTATTCCTCGGCCTTGCCTGCTCGGGCTGTTGCTCGCTTTGCGGGCGTCGCGCCATTCTTCGCTGGGGCTTCGAGGCGAGCCTCCAATGCCCGCATCTGGTCACGCACTTTCCTGTTCTCTTCGCGCAGGTCCTCCACGTCGCCCCGCAGCTTCTTCGTCTCGTCGCGCGTGTTCGTCCCACGGCGCAGTCGCAGCACCACCCGCCGCGCCATCCGCGCCGACCGCTCGTCCACCGATCGCGCGATAAATCGCTCCAACGGCCCGATCGCGCGGGCATCGGCGAAGTCGGCCAGGGCAGGGATGGCGGCAAAGTGCACCAGCTCCCACTCGTCTTCGAGCGCGGCGCACAATGCCTCGACTGCCTGGGTCTGCGCCTCACTGGGATCCAGCCGCTTCGTGCGCGCCAGCGTGCCCAAGCCCTGCGCCGCGACGGCCCGCGCATCCATTGGCTTCTTCTTGTCGAGCAGCAGCTCCGTGAGCACCGGCGCCACGCGCGCCTCGCCAAGCTCGCCGAGGCCATGGCATGCCCCGCCACGCAACACCTCGTTGAATGAGGACTTGTCGAGCCAGCTCACCAGGCGATCATAGGCCTTCGCCGTGCGTGTGCGTCCCAGCGCATACAGCGCCGACGCCTCGACATAATAGCTCGGCTCACCGCGCTCAAGCAGCGTGTGGAGCACGGAGGCAGCCTTTGCCGCCATCTCTGGCTTGGTGGACTCCTGGAAGCTCCCGAGCGCCGCCACGATGGCGCGGCGGGCCTTCG
>DASWAC010000186.1:0-4814 GCA_036391335.1 Ktedonobacterales bacterium | reverse complement strand
CCTCCATCGTCTCGGGGATCTGCCCGCTGATGAAGAGGAGTCGCTTCCCATCTCGGACCTCGATGCCGTGGCTATACGAGCTCCCTCTGGGGGCGGCAACGGTGGCGGGATTGTGTATGAGCTGTATCATGCTGCACCACTTCCTTTCGTAGTAGGGCCGCACTCATCGGGCGGCCAGCGTGATCGTCGCGCCGTTCTCAGGGATCAGCAGTCGGTCGGGGGAGATGCCCGCGTCACTCGCGGCGCGGCGCAGGTCGCCACGGCTGAGGGTCCCGTGATCGACAGCCTCCATATGGATGGCGACGACGACGGCCCGGGGCGCGGCCTTGAGCGTCTCGATCGTTTGCGCGGCGTCCATCACGATGAGCACGCCCTCATCCCAGGTGGCTCCGCACGAGTGGGTGATGATCACATCGGGCGCGAAGCGCGTGATAGTCTCCGCGACGGCGTCGCACCAGACGCTATCGCCGGCCCAATAGACAGTGGGCTCACCCACTGCCTGCAAGACGAATCCTGAGGCGACACCCATCTCGCCGAGCACATGGCCAGTGCCGTGCTGGGCAGGCACACGTGTGAGAGTGAGGCCATCGCGTTGCCAGGTGCCGGCCACAGGCGCCACACGGGTAAAGCCCTTCGCGACGATGCGTGCCTCGTCGCCCGGCTGGCACAGGATGAAGGCGTCTTTGGGCAACAGCGCCTGCCCGGCCGCGTCGAAGTGGTCGCCGTGCATGTGCGAGATGATGGTCACATCCATGCCGCTGACTACCTCTTCTGGTGCGCAGGGCAGGTCAACGAGGGGATTGAGCGACTTCCCCGCATAGCTCGGCAAGGTGTGCCGCGCCGCCAGATAGGGGTCAGTCAAGAGGTCGAGCCCCGCATAGCGCAGGCGCATCGTCGCATTGCGTATCAGGCGCAGGTCCATCGCGTCCTCCTCAGGTGGTCCTCGGCGGACGCCGGTCACGCGCTCTGCTGTGCCGGGCCGCCGGACCTAGACAAGCGTAGCAGTCGCCGCCGGTGCTCGCCAAGGTGGTGAAACGTGGGCGGCACCGAACCCTGCCCCTTGACACGCCTGGCCCTGACGGGGTACACTTGCACTCGCGTTAGCAGTCGCCAGCGACGAGTGCTAACAGTCAGAGGCAATGATTGCCAGCAGTCGGGAGGGCATGGATGGCCGAGCACCGCGTCAGCACGCGCAAGGAAGCCATTCTCCGTGCCCTGGTCGAGGAATATGTCAGCACCGGCGAGCCTGTGTCCTCGAAGGTCCTGGCGGATCAGCTCTCCATCGTCCACGGCGGGGGCTATGGCGCCGCGACGATTCGCCACGAGCTGGCCTCGCTGGAAGACGACGGGCTCATCCTGCAGCCGCATGTCTCCGCCGGGCGCGTGCCCACCGACCTCGGCTATCGCTATTTCGTTGGGCACCTCATGGGCGAGTCGCGTCTCGCCCTCGAAGAGCAGCGCCTGATTCGCCATCAGTTCTACCAGGTGCAGCATCAGCTCGACGAATGGGTACGGCTCACCGCGAGCATCCTGGCGCAGGCGCTGCAGAGCGCCGCTGTCGTCACCCCGCCGCGCGCGCTGGAGGCTCGGCTCAAGCACTTCGAGATGCTCGCCCTCTATGAGTCCGTCGTGCTGCTAGTCGTCGTGCTCAATGATGGCGCGGTGCGGCAAGAGCGTCTGGTCCTCGATCTTCCCATCACCCAAGACGACCTCAGTCGGATGGCACGCCGCCTCAACGAGCGATTCCAGGGGGCCACTGCGGACGAGGTCGCCGAGCGCATCCAGCGTGCCGCCACCACCTTTGAGCCCGTCGAGCACGCCGTCGTCATGGCCCTGGCGCGCATCCTGGCGCAGGTGGACCCACTAGTGCCGGACTACTTCTATTCCGAGGGCATTGCGCAGTTGCTGAGCCATCAGGAGTTCTCGCATGGCGACCCGGAGCGGATGCGTCGTGTGGTCGAGGTGCTCCGGCAGAATAGCTTCCTGCCCGCGCTGGCCCCGCACCTGCAGGATTCCGAGGGGGTGCAGGTCATCATTGGCGGCGAGAACGAGTCCGAGGCGCTGCATGACATGAGCCTGATCGTCGCGCGCTATGGTGTGAAGGGCGAGATCGGCGGACTGGTGGGCATCCTGGCGCCGACGCGCATGCACTATAGCCGCGCCATCGCCGTGGTGCGCTATCTCACGCAGATGTTGAGCGACCTGCTCGCTGAGACCTACCGGCCCGGTCGCCCGGTGGAGGAGAACGTAGATGAGTGACGAGCCAATCACCGCGCCCGAGGCAGATCCCGCGGAGCGCATCAGCACGCTGGAGGCAGAGCTGGCCCGCGAGCGCGAGGCCGCCAGCGAGTACATGCGTAAATGGCAGCTGAGCCAGGCAGACTTCGCGAATTTCCGGCGGCGCACCGAGCAAGGGGGCGCGCGCCAGATGCGGCTGGAGGTCGCGCGGGCCATGGGACCAGTGCTCGCCGCGCTCGATACCTTTGAGCGGGCCTTTCAGACGCTGCCGGTCACCCTGCGCGCCCTGAGCTGGATTGATGGCATGTCGCTCATCCACATGCAGCTGCATGCCGCACTCGAAGCGGCGGGCATCCGCGAGATGGAGACGCTGCCGGGCGATGCGTTCGATCCGGCTCGCCACGAGTCGATCGGCGAGGTTGACGCGGCGGATGTCACACCGGGACACGTGGCGGTGGTCGCTCAGCGGGGCTATCTGGTGGAGGCCGACGTGCTGCGACCCGCGTTGGTGCAGCTGGCGCGCGCGGCGCCTGCCCAGGCAGTGAAGGAGGATGCCGTCGAGAACTCGTGATAAGCGCATCAGAGCCACAGATGGCAAGATACCCGCAGGACCTACGAAAAACTATCTAGAAACGCACGGAAGGGCAACACATGGCAAAGGTAATTGGCATAGACCTGGGCACCACGAACAGCTGTGTCGCGGTGATGGAGGGCGGCGAGCCAACCGTCATCTCGAATGCGGAAGGCGTGCGCACGACCCCGTCGGTCGTCGCTTTCACCCGCAATGGGGAGCGGCTCGTCGGTGAGCTGGCGAAGCGCCAGGCGATCCAGAACTCCGAGAATACCATCTCGTCAATCAAGCGGTTCATGGGCCGCAAGTTCGATGACCCCGAGGTCGCCCGCGACCGGCAGCTGGTGCCCTATAAAGTGGTGCGCGCCAACAACGGCGACGCCTGGGTCGAGGTCATGGGTAAGGGCTACAGCCCGCCTGAGATCAGCGCCATGATCCTCCAGAAGTTGCGCGCGGATTCCGAGGCGTATCTGAGTGAGAAGGTCTCGCAGGCGGTCATCACGGTCCCTGCCTACTTCAATGACGCTCAGCGCCAGGCCACCAAGGATGCCGGCAAGATCGCCGGACTCGACGTGCTGCGCATCATCAACGAGCCAACCGCTGCCTCGCTGGCCTATGGTCTCGACAAGAAGAAGGATGAGCGCATCGCCGTCTATGACCTGGGTGGCGGCACCTTCGACATCTCGATCCTCGAGCTGGGTGACGGCGTCTTTGAGGTGAAGTCAACCAATGGTGACACCCACCTGGGTGGCGACGACTTTGACCAGCGCATCATCACGTGGCTGGCCGACGAGTTCAAGCGCGAGAACGGCATTGACCTGCGCAAGGATCCTATGGCCCTGCAGCGGCTCAAGGAAGCCGCCGAGAAGGCCAAGAAAGAGCTCTCGACGGCGCAGACGACCGACATCAATCTGCCCTTCATCACCGCTGATGCCTCCGGCCCGAAGCACCTCAACGTGAATCTCACCCGCGCCAAGCTGGAGCAGCTGGTGGATGACTATGTCGAGAAGACGCGCGGCCCGGTGATGCAGGCGCTCTCAGACGCGGGCATCAAGGCGTCGCAGGTGGATGAGATCGTGCTGGTGGGTGGCATGACCCGCATGCCTGCCGTCCAGGCGCTGGTAAAGAAGGTCTTCGACAAAGAGCCGAACAAGGGCGTGAATCCGGATGAGGTCGTCGCCGTTGGCGCGGCCATCCAGGCGGGCGTGCTGACCGGTGAGGTGCGCGATGTGCTCCTCCTCGACGTGACCCCGCTCTCGCTGGGCATCGAGACGATGGGCGGCATCTTCACGCGGCTCATCGAGCGCAACACGACCATCCCCACGCAGAAGGGCCAGGTCTTCTCCACCGCCAGCGATGGTCAGACGAGCGTGGAGATCAACGTCTTGCAGGGCGAGCGCGAGCTGGCGCGCGACAACCGCTCGCTCGGCCGCTTCCTGCTCGACGGCATCCCGCCCGCCCCACGTGGCGTGCCGCAGATCGAGGTCACCTTCGACATTGACGCCAATGGCATCGTGAATGTGAAGGCCACCGATAAGGGTACCGGCCGGCAGCAGCACGTTACCATCCAGGCTTCGAGCGGTCTCAATAAGGACCAGATTGACCGGATGGTGAAGGACGCCGAGTCGCACGCCGATGACGATCGCCGCAGCCGCGAAGAGGCCGAAGTGCGCAACGAAGCCGACATCTCCGCGTATAACGCAGAGAAGACCCTGCGCGACATGGGCGAGAAGATCAGCGCCGACACCAAGGCGGATATCGAGAGCAAGATCGCCGATGTGCGCTCGGCCATCAGTGCCAACGATGTGGAGCGCATGCGCACGACGCGTGACGCTCTGCAGCAGACGCTCTTCAAGATGAGTGAGCAGCTCTACAGTCAGGCTGGCGCTGCCGGGAACCCCGGCGGTGGCGATGAGAGCGGCGGCACGGGCTCGGCTTCGGGCGGTGGTGACGACACCGTGGAGGGCAGCTTCACCGAGAACTCGTAGCGCATGCCGGGGGCCGG
>DASWAC010000185.1:0-2230 GCA_036391335.1 Ktedonobacterales bacterium | reverse complement strand
CAATCCGCGATTGGCAGCGGTGTCATATGGGCCTCCTCCCTCCATCAACCTGTACGATACCATGTGCGGAGACAGCGCGACGAATGCGCTCTGTGACGGACGGTCGGGCTGCCTCGTCCCGGCAATGAGACCATACACACGCCTCGCCCACGCGCAAAGGATGGGCTAGATGATGTCTTTGACCAGGCGGCTGCGCATCATGAAAGAGCCTGACGCGCCCATGCGATGGGAACAGCTGCGGCGGCAGTGGAGCGATGCGCGCGTGTGGCTCCATCTCGCCAGCGAGTGGCTTGCCCCGCTACGCTTGCGCTATGGCTGGGTGAGCTATCCCGTCGTGGTGGGGCTGGCGGCGCGGCTGGCGCAGGTCATCGTGGCGACCTTTGGCGTGCGGCTGCTCGCCCCGAGCGCGGCGAGCTCACCGCTCGATCTGTGGTATCGCTGGGATGCCTCGTGGTATCTCGCCATCGCGAAGATCGGCTATGGCTATTCCCCGACGAGCCAGTCCTCGGTGAACTTCTTCCCGCTCTTCCCGTTGCTCATCAACCTTCTCGCGCGTCCCCTCAGCATCTTCCATGTCGCGGATGCCCAGCTGCTGGCCGGAATGCTGCTGGCTTGGGGCTGCTTCATCGCCGCGCTCGTCGTGCTCTATCGCCTCGCGCTGGACCGCTGGGGCGTGCGCGTGGCCCGCGGCGCGGTCGCGCTGATCGCGGCCTATCCCTTCGGCTATTTCTTCGGGGCGCCCTATACCGAGTCGCTCTATCTGCTGCTGTGTGGGCTCGTCTTTCTGGGCATCGAGCGGCGCTGGTGGTGGCTGGCAGGCGTCGCGGCCATGCTGGGCAGCGCGACACGCTCACCGGGCCTGCTGCTGGGAGCCTGCGCCGTGCTCGCCTATGCGCTGGCCCTGTGGGAGCGCCGCATCCGCCTCTCGCGGGATGCCCTGTGGCTGACCCTCAGTCCACTGGGCGCGGTGGCCTACGCCTGGTACTGCGCCGCCGTCTTCCGCGATCCCTTTGCCTATCTCGCCACGTCTGAGAATGGCTGGCATCGCGGGCACCTGCGCTGGGATGGCATCGCTTCGGGATGGGACCTCTTGCTGCATCCGGGCACGTGGCTCGGCAGCAATCAGCTCAAGCCGATGCTCAACGGGACGTATGCCGTCCTGACGGTGCTCTTTCTCCTGCTCCTCATCCCTATCTGGCGTAGGCTCGGCCCAGTCTATGCCGTCGTCACGGCGGCCAGCGTCATCGTGCCCATCGCCACGACCACCTCGATGGTCTCACAGGGACGCTATCTCAGCACCGCCTTCCCTGCCTTCCTGGTGATGGGCCTGCTGCTGCGCGATCGGCACGGGCTGCGCGACGGCCTCATCATCGCGGGGGCCATCGCGCTGGGGCTGCTGGCAACCTTCTTCGCCCTGAACCTCGAAGTGTACTGAAGCTTTGACCTGCCCTACCGGTGCGCGCATACTAGAATGCGTAGGCGTGTTCACAGGTGCGAGGGACAACTATGGCAGGGAAGGTGAGCCGGCGCACGGTGCTGCTCGGCGCGGGAGCCGCGGGCCTGGCCTCGACGGCGGTGGGCGGCTTTGCCCTGGGGACACTTGCCGCCGTCCCCCAGCAGCCTCAGCTCGCCAGCGCCGCCATTCCGTTCTATGGTCCGCACCAGCCGGGCATCGCCACGCCACCACCAGCCAGCCTCAGCTTCGTGGCGCTCGACCTCACCAGCCAGAGCAGTGATGACCTGCGCTCGCTGCTGCGCGTGTGGACCGCTGCGATCAGCAGCATGATGGCAGGCGAGCCGGTGACCACGCGCCCCGTGCGCGGGGGTGATCCCGCCGACACCAGTGAGGCCACGGGGCTGGGTCCGTCGCGGCTCACAGTCACCGTCGGCTTCGGGCCACGGCTCTTCGCCGGCGGCCTCGCGTCTCGGCGGCCACCCGCATTGATTGACCTGCCCGCCTTTCCCGGCGACGCGCTGGAGCCCGCGCGCAGTGATGGCGACCTATGCGCCCAGGTCTGCGCCGACGATCCACAGGTGGCCTATCACGCTGTGCGCACTCTCACGCGTCTCGCGGCCGGGGTGGCGTCGCCTCGCTGGGTGCAGGCGGGCTTTCGCCAGCCGCCGGGTGGCGCCATGAACGACGCGACACCACGCAACCTGCTCGGCTTCAAGGACGGCACAGACAACCTCAAGGCATCCAGCGAGACCTCGATGGCGCGCCACGTCTGGG
>DASWAC010000184.1:0-14821 GCA_036391335.1 Ktedonobacterales bacterium | reverse complement strand
GTTACAGGTCAGCGCATTCCGGGCAGATATCCATACTGGCGAGCACCAATGGCGCCTGAGATATCAGGCTGCCTGATAAGGTCGTGTCGAGCGCGGCGATGGTCGTGGGCGCGGTGGTCTCGATGGCGAGTGAGGTCACTTTGCCCGAGGCGTCCACCGCGAGCGAAACCGTCGCGGGTCCGTGCGGACCCTCCACCGTCGCCTGCCCTGCGGTTCCCGCCTGGATAGTCTTTGCCGTCTCGGCGGTGGATAGCGCGTCACGGATGCGCTCGGCCAGGGTGATCGTCACCGCGAGGTCCTCAGCCGCCATGCGCAGGCGTCCGCCGACATCTGCCCCGGCCTCTGCCTCGTCTGGCCACGAGAAGCTCAAAGCGCGATACCCGTCATATGGAGACGAGCGGCGCTTGTCAGTCGCCACTCCGGCAGCCATCCCGGCGAGTCCACTCACGTCGAGGCTCTGCGCCTGGTCAGCGGGCAGGGTGCCGATGAGGGCGGTGCTGCGACCCAGTGGGCCCTTGGGGCTGGCGCTGGTCTGCCACTGAGCCACTGCCGGAGCGATGGCCTCGAGTGCCGCGCAGACGGACTCCCAGTCTATATCATCACGGATGCCACCGGGCACACTGACGCCCCAAAAGCGCCGCTCGCCCGTTCCCTGCACGAGCGCGTCGAAAAGGCTCTCGCGTTGCTCCAGTGAGGCGCGCCACAGCTGCGGAAAGCCGGCGAAGCGTGACGACTGCCCCAGCAACCAGAGCCGAGCCAGCGCCCGCTCGACCTCCACAAAGAGCGTGCGGATGAGCGCGTCGCGTGGCGAGACCGGCAGGCTTTGCGCGCTTTCGACGGCCATGCAGGCCGCGAGCCGGTGGGCCGCGCCCGCCTGTGAGCATGAGCGCTCCACCAGGTCGAGCACGTCGGCCAGCGGCTTGCCAGGGGCGAGCACGCGCACGCCACGCGCGCAATAGCCAGGGGTCACGCTCACCTTTGCGACGTAGTCGCCTTCGAGATGCGCGACCACGCCGATGGGAAGGGTGAGCGCTGGAGAATATGGCCCTAAGGGCAGCGCAACAGTAGCCGTAGGGGTATGTCCTTTCCACGCGATGAGGAGAGCCCTGTGTGATGCTGTCTAGTCACAGGCACTTGCGTTGAGTATAACATGGCTGGAAAGGCTGCGAAACCCCGAATCTACCGGAATTTGCCTGTGCAATCACCTCAAGAGAGTGAGCCGTGAGCTAGCTGCCCACCCACGATGGTTGCGGCAACCGGCAGTGAAGCCAGCCGGTCAGGCGGCATGATGAAAGGATCCTCATCGAACACGACGAGATCGGCGAGCTTGCCACGCTGGATGCTCCCCAGGCGCTTCTCTTGCCCTCCGGCCCACGCGGCGCCTTGCGTGTAAGCCCAGATCGCTTGCCGCAGACTCAGCGCCTCACCCGGCAGCCAGGGCGGTCGCTCGGGCGTCTCGTCATTGTTGCGCGCCACAGCGGCATGGATGATGCGGAGCGGGTCAGGCGTGTCGACTGGCACATCGGAGCCGAGGGCCAGGGGAATGCCGGCAGTGCGCATGCGCTGATAGGCATAGGCTCGCCGGAAGCGCTCACCCCAAGAGCGCTCGGCGGTGTCGCGATCCACCACGGCGTGGAATGGCTGGACCGAGGCGACCACTCCCAGCGACGCCATCCGCGCGATATCCGCGTCGCTGGCGAGCTGCACGTGCTCCAGCCGCACGCGGACCACTGGCAGCGACGCTCCCGACGCGCCAAAAGTCATCCTACCGGCTCGCGACACCGCTTCGATGCCGTCGAGCGCAGCGTGCACCGCGCGATCGCCAATCGCATGAATGGCCAGCCCAATGCCGCCGGCAGTCGCCTCGCGCACGAGTGCTTCCGCCTCATCGGCGGTGGTGGTCAGCATGCCCAGGTTGCCCGGCTCACCTTCATAGGGGGCGAGCATCGCGGCGGTGTGCGAGCCCAGCGCCCCATCCATGAAGACTTTGATGCCCGCGAAGCGCAGCCAGTCGTCACCGAGATCAGCTTGCAGGCCGAGGTCTAGCGCTGAGGGGAGCGAGTGGCGAGGGATGTAGTAGAGCACGCGCAGTCGCAGCTCGCCGGTGGCGCGCATCCGCTGCAGCAGGCGCAGGCTGCGCGCATTCTCGATGTTGTGCACGCCAGTAATGCCATGCGCCAGCAGCTCCGTCTGGATCACCCCCAGCTCACGCGCCAGGGTGTCCTCGCTGGGCGGCGCGATGCGATCGCTAACGAGCGCCACCGCGTCTTCGTAGAGCATGCCATCGGGCTCACCGCTGTGGTCATGGCCGATGCGTCCCGGATGTGGGTCAGGTGTCTCACGGGTGATGCCCGCGGCGCTGAGGGCGCGTGAGCTGGCCCACAGGCTGTGAAGGTCGTGGTTCCATAGCGCAACGGGATGCTCAGGCATGGCCGCGTCGAGCGATCGGCGCGAGGGGAAGCGCTGGCCCGGCCATGCGTTGGCGTCCCAGCCTCGCCCGACGATCCAGGCGCCGGCCGGCGTGCGCGAGGCGCGCTCCACCACACGCGCCACGGCTTCCGACTCGCTCGTCACCCCGTGCAGATCTACATCCAGCCGGGCCTGAGCATAGTGGACGAGATGGGTGTGTGCGTCGCTGAAGCCAGGGGTGACGGTGCGCCCGCGCAGGTCGATCGTGTCGGTGAGCGAGCCCGCCAACCGGCGTATGTCGCCCGAGTCGCCAGTCGCGATGATCTGCCCCGCCGCCAGGTCGATCGCGACGGCTGAGACCATGGGACGCTCAGGGTCGAGCGTATGGATCGCGCCGTTGAGCAGCAGCAAGAGCGGCTTTTGTGGCGCGAACGTGAGGGCGCTCATGGGTGACCACCACCAGTTCCGTGCTATGCTGAAGGGCAAACGCAACGTGTCTGCGAGCGGGGGTCGCACGTCCTAGGATGGTGGCGGCCCGACGTGAAGTGTAGCAGATTCGCGTTTGCCACACACCAGGCATTCGCGTCGCGAAGGATGCGCACGCATGCCCCCTCGAGAGGATCCTTGCCATGTCTTACCAACACGATGATGGAAGCCAAGCGAGCTCACTATGGCCGGTGGCCAGCTTGATCGCCGGGAGTGCCGCGCTGGCCGTGACCGCCTCGCTCGTTGCCGCGCGGCTGCGTCGGGCGGCAAGCTCGGATGAGGGTGTGTCTGGGATGAGCCTGCCCGCGCCGGTGGCCGCCGCTCAGCAGAGCCTGGCGTGGGCGCGGCGGGGCATGCGTGCCCAGCAACTGGCGCAGCCATTGACGAGCCTTCCGAGCACCGTGCGCTGGATGCGCCGGGGTGCGGCAGTGAGCCAGCTCGCCGCGCCGGTGCGACAGATGCCCGACCGCGCCCGGTGGTTTCAGCGTGGCCGCAGGGCCGCACAGATGGGAACTGGCTTCGCACGGCTGGGCACGGGGCAGCGGTGGTATCGCCGGGGCATCACCCAGGGCATTCTCATCGGCGTGGCCCTGGGCATCCTGATCGCGCCGGGGCCTGGTGACGCCTCGCGTGCCTGGCTCGAGCGCACCGCTCGCGATCTCTGGGCGCGCAATGCCGACCGTGTGCAGCGTCTGGCCGGCCTTCTCGGCTTGATGCCGACCACTGAGGTGCCGGGCAGCCCCGAGGCACCGCGGCAGCCGTCAGCGTCGCGCGATGGCGCCGGGTCAGCTCACGCGAGGGTATGACACGAAGACCGTCTTCGTCTCGCTGAACTCCTCGACCGCCTTGTGCCCCAGCTCACGGTGGCCGTTCCCGCTCGCCTTTGTCCCGCCGAAGGGAAGGTGTGGCTCCGCGCCGGTCGTGCCCGCGTTTACATAGATGAGGCCTGAGTTGATGTCGCGCATGGCATGAAAGGCCACGCGGGCGCTCTCGGTGAAGATGGCGCACGAGAGGCCATAGATGGTGCCATTGGCCACGGCGATCGCCTCATCATAGTCTGCCACCGGGATGATCGAGACGAAGGGGCCGAAGACCTCTTCCTGTGAGATGCGCATGCTGGGCGTCGCGTCGGTGAAGACGGTGGCCGCGTAATATGCGCCATCGGCCAGCTCGCCCTCACTCAGCGGCTTGCCACCGGTAAGCAGCTTGGCGCCTTCGCTCTTGCCCACCTGGGTATATTCGTCCACTGCTTTCACCCGACCACGATTCACCAGCGGGCCCATCTCGGTCTCGGGCAGCAGGCCATCGCCGACACGCAGCGCCTGGGCAGCGGCCACCAGCCGATCGGCAAACTGTTTCGCCACCGCCCGGTGGACGATGACACGGCTCGTTGCGGTGCAGCGCTGGCCCGTCGTGCCGAAGCCCGCCCAGGCAACGGCCTTGACCGCCTCGTCGAGGTTCGCGTCGTCCATCACGATGAGTCCATTCTTGCCGCCGAGCTCCAGGCTCACGCGGCGCAGGTCGCGCCCGCAGATCTCGGCGACATGCCTGCCCACTTCGGTCGAGCCGGTCAGCGAGATCATCGCGACGCGGTGATCCGATGCGAGCGCGTCACCTAGCACGCTACCCGGCCCGGTCACGAGGTTGAGCACGCCAGCCGGGACTCCGGCATCAATGAGCGCTTGCACGAGATGGATAGAGGTGAGCGGGGTATCGCTCGCGGGCTTGAGCACGACGGTGTTGCCTGCCAGCAGTGCGGGGAAGGTCTTCCAGGCAGGGATGGCCATGGGAAAGTTCCATGGCGTGATGATCCCCACGACGCCCAGTGGCTGGCGCAGCGTGAAGCACAGCTTATCCACTATGCCAGACGGAACCGTCTCGCCTTCCGCCCGGCTGCCCTCGCCTGCGACATACTTGCCAAAGTCTATCGCCGTCTGCATGTCGCCCTGGGTCTCACGCAGCGGCTTGCCCATCTCTCGTGTCATATCTCTGGCGATCGCGTCACGGCGCTCTTCGAGCAAGAGGGCTGCCTTGAGGATGATCTCGCCACGCTTCGGCGCGGGAAGCGCGCGCCATGCGGGCAGCGACTGCTCGGCGGCGGCTATCGCGGCGTCGAGATCGCTGAGGGCGCTCTTTTGGAAGAGCCCGAGCACCTGCGTGCTGTGGGCGGGATTCGTGTCTTCGAAGGTCTGGCCCGAGTCTGACGGTCGCCACTCGCCGCCGATGTAGTTCTCATAGGTCTTGGGGGTCGTCTCCGTGCCGGAACGGGATGCCTGCGCTGCCATCTCGTGTGCTCACTTCCTGGGGTGTGCTGAGGGGATAGTGCCATCGGGGCGCCCATGCGCTGCGTCGCGACATCGAGGCGCACCCGCTGTACTATAGCACGACACATCCGGCAAGCGGCACAGCCAGCATCCGTCCTAAGTGGGGAGCTAGGCGGTCCACCGACCCAGGCGCAACGTGGTCGGCGAGAGCCAGGCGAGCACCATCAGCAGCAGCCAGAGGCCAAAGATGACGGCGTTGATGGCGAAGTGCACGCCACCAAAGAGGAAGTCGAAGACGCCGCCGAGGAGGGGAATCCAGCCGAGCGCGCCCGCGAAGGCCGAGGCCAGCCAGGCCAGCAGCGTGAGGCCGCCGAAGATGATGATCGACTGCTTCGCGTGGCGGCGCACCGTCTGGTTGCGCTGCTCGATGAAGAGCATGATCAGCCCACTGACCCAGAGCAGCGAATAGCACAGCACGCGCTCGACGCGCTCACTGAGGCCGAGCGAGGTGGCATTGGCAGGCTCATACATGGCGGTGCTCATTTCTAGCGCGCGGCGGGTGGCCAGCGCATGGTGAGCGCCCTCGCGCTCGTAAGGACTACGAACGAGTCGTCATGTCGGGTTGTGCGATATAGCGCGTCCCAGGAAAATGGGCGTGCTGGGTGGGCCAGGGCAGGCAGGTGTGCTAGAATGTCCCAGGGAAAACGCCAGCCAGCCGCCGGACGTGCCGTGACGCTGGCTCCGACGCTCATAGTCCTCAGCCGGAGTGTGCCTCATGGATAGCATTGTCAAGCGCGAGATGCTCTCTGCGCGAGTCCGCTCGATCAAGCCGTCGGGCATTCGCAAATATTTCGATATCGCCGCCACCATGGCCGATGTCATCTCGCTTGGCGTGGGCGAGCCAGATTTCGTCACCCCTGAGCATATCCGCGAGGCCGCGATCGAGGCCATTCGCCACGGCGACACCAAGTATACGTCGAACTATGGCACGCTCGAGCTTCGTCGGGCGATCGCCGAGATGCTGAGCGAGCGCTATCACGTGACCTATGATCCCAAGACCGAGATCCTGGTCACCGTGGGCGTGAGTGAGGGCATTGACGCCGCGATACGCGCTGTGATCGATCCGGGTGATGAGGTGATCGTGCCGGACCCTGGCTATGTCGCCTATGAGGCCGATATCGCGCTCTCAGATGGCGTGGTCGTCCCGGTGCCCACGAGCGTAGATCACAATTTTGAGATCAAGGCGGCAGCGATCGAGGCAGCGGTGACTCCGCGCACGAAGGCGATGTTGCTGGGGAATCCAAGTAACCCCACCGGCGCTGTCATCGAGCGGGCCGAGCTGGAGAAGATCGCCCAGGTCGCCCAGCGACACGACCTCATCGTGATCACCGACGAGGTCTATAGCCGTCTCGTCTATGGCGGGCACGACCATTCGTCCATCGCCGAGGTCCCCGGCATGCGCGAGCGGACCATCCTCGTTGACGGCTTCTCGAAAGCGTACGCGATGACGGGCTGGCGTGTCGGCTACATCGCCGCGCCCGCGCATTTGCTGGAAGCAATGCTCAAGGTGCACCAATATGCTATCATGTGCGCCGCGACCATGAGCCAGGCGGCGGCCCTTGCCGCGCTGCGCACCGGCGCCGACGACGTGCGCGCGATGGTGGCCAGCTATGATGAGCGGCGCAAGCTAGCCGTTGACGGCTTCAACGCCATCGGGCTGGCGTGCTATGAGCCCAAGGGAGCGTTCTACGCCTTCCCCTCCATCCGCAGCACGGGGCTGAGCTCCGACGAGTTCGTGGATCAGCTCCTGCGCGAGCAGCAGGTGGCTGCCGTCCCTGGCAGCGCCTTTGGCCATGCCGGCGAGGGCTACATTCGCTGCACCTATTGCACCGCCCGCGACAAGCTCGAAGAGGCGATCGAGCGGATTGGTCGCTTTGTGAAGGCGCACTCCTAAGAGAGGGCCCTGCGACGTTCGATAGAGGGATATGAGAGTTTTCCATGGCACATGCCACCGCAACGGACTATGAGGTCGTCATCGGGCTCGAAGTCCACGCGCAGCTGCTCACCAAGAGCAAGATGTTTTGCCGCTGCTCCGCCGACTATGCCTCAGGCGCGCCGAACTCGCATAATTGTCCCATCTGCATGGGCTTTCCTGGCACGCTGCCGGTCATCAACGAGCGCGCGGTGGACTACGCCATCATGACGGCGCTGGCCCTCAACTGCGAGATTGCCGAGTTCTCGAAGTTCGACCGGAAGAACTATTTCTATCCCGATCTGCCCAAGGGCTATCAAATCTCACAATTTGACATTCCCATCAGCCATGATGGCTACCTCTCCATCCTGGTGAATGGCGAAGAGAAGCGCATTGGCATTACCCGCGTCCACATGGAAGAGGACACCGGGCGCAACGTGCATAAGAACCAGGGGGGCGACTCCTACACGCTGGTGGATCTCAATCGCGCCGGGGTCCCGCTGATGGAGATCGTCGGCGAGCCAGACCTGCGCACCCCTGAGGAAGCGCGTCTCTATGTGGAGAAGCTGCGGCAGATTCTCATCTATCTCGGCGTCAATTCCGGGAAGATGGAAGATGGCGCCTTGCGGTGCGACGCGAATATCTCGGTGCGCGTGCGTGGCGCGAAGGACTATGGCGCGAAGGTCGAGATCAAGAACATGAACTCGTTTCGCGCGGTCGAGCGTGCCCTGGCATTTGAGGCTAAGCGTCAGATCGAGGACCTCGAGGCGGGCAAGACGATCGCGCAGCAGACTCGTGGCTGGCGAGACGACCGTGGGATCACCGTGGCGCAGCGCACGAAGGAATACGCCGACGACTACCGTTACTTCCCCGAGCCGGACCTGCCGCCACTGATAGTCAGCCGCGAGCGCGTGGCCGAGATTCGCGCCGCGATGCCCGAGCTGCCCGATGCGAAGCGCCAGCGCTTCATCGCGACCTATGGTCTCTCCCTCTACGACGCGGAGCAGCTCGTCAGCGAGAGAGCCACGGCTGATTATTTCGAGGCGACGCTGGCAGCGGGTGGCAAGAAGTCGTCTGACCAGGCGCGGGCCAAAGCCGCCGCGAACTGGATCACCGGCGAGCTGCGGCGGCTCTCGCATGCGGCGGGCCATGAAGTCAGCGCCAGCAAGGTGACGCCCAAAGCGCTGGCCGAGCTGTTGGACCTGCTGGCGAAGGATACGATCAATAGCAAGCAAGCGAAAGATGTCTTCGAGCACGCCTTCGAGACCGGCGAATCGCCAAGCGTCATCGTGAAGCGTGAGGGCATGACCCAGCTGAGCGACGCGGGCGAGCTGGAGGAGATCGTCGCTGAGGTCATCGCGGCCCACCCGAAAGCGGTGGAGGACTATCGCGCGGGGAAGCAGGGCGCGGTACAATTTCTCGTGGGGCAAGTAATGAGGCAGACCAAAGGCCGGGCGCGACCCGACGCCGTGCAGCCTTTGCTGATGCAGAAGCTGGGAGGCGCGTGACCTCTCCGCTTCGCTGATCTCGATGGCACAGTGATGTGAAAGCGCCACGCGAGCGCCAAGGCACGGCCGAGTGGCCGCGCAATGTACGAGGTGAGGAGGCTGGTATGGCAAGAGACGCACACCATGCGCCGCAACTAAACCCGTATAAGATGGCCGTTGCCCAGTTCGAGGAAGCCGCCGAGCGGTTGGATCTCGATGAGGGCATGCGCGAGATGCTACGGGTGCCCAAGCGCGAGCTATCCGTGAATTTCCCCGTGCGACTGGACAATGGGAAGCTCAAGGTCTATTCGGGCTATCGCGTGCAGCACAATGTGAACCGCGGCCCCGCCAAAGGGGGCATCCGCTTCGACGCGAATGTTTCGCTCGATGAGGTGCGAGCGCTGGCGATGTGGATGACATGGAAATGCGCCGTCGTTGATATTCCCTATGGGGGCGCCAAAGGTGGTGTGATTGTCGATCCCAAAACGCTGAGTGCGAATGAGATCGAGCGGCTGACGCGCCGCTTCACTACTGAGATCTCGATTCTCATTGGACCCAACACGGACATTCCCGCGCCAGATGTCAATACCTCCTCGCGCGAGATGGCATGGATCATGGATACCTATTCCATGCACGCGGGTCACTTGATTCCCGCCGTCGTCACCGGGAAGCCTATCTCCATCGGCGGCAGCGAGGGCCGCAATGAGGCCACGGCCACCGGCGCGGTCGCGGTGCTCAAGATGGCCGCCGAGGAGCGCAAGACGCCGATCAACGGCATGCGGGTGGCCATCCAGGGCTTTGGCAACGCCGGTGGCATCGCCGCGCGGCTGCTGGCCAATGATGGCGCGATCATCGTGGCCGTCAGCGATCGCCAAGGCACGCTCTATGACCGGCGTGGGCTCGATGTGGCCGCCGTGCACGCATGGAAGGAGCAGACTGGCTCGGTGGTGGGCTATGATGGCGCCACCAAGATGGGGCCCAAAGATGTGCTCACGGTGGACTGCGACACGCTCATCCCGGCGGCGACCGAGGGCCAGATCACCGGGCAGAACGCGCCAGACATCAAGGCGAAGTTCATCATCGAGGCCGCCAATGGGCCAACATCACCTGAGGCCGATAACATCCTCTATGAGCGCGGGATCACGCTTGTTCCGGATATTCTGGCAAATGCCGGCGGCGTGACAGTGAGCTATTTCGAATGGGTGCAAGACCTACAGAGCCTATTCTGGACCGAGCAGGAAGTGTTGAAGCGCCTGCATCAGATCATGTCGCAATCCTACACCGATGTGGCCTCACTCGCCAGGGCAGAGAAGGTCCACATGCGCACCGCGGCCACGATGCTGGCCATCAGGCGCGTGAAGGAGGCCACGGAGCTGCGCGGCATCTATCCGTAGCGGGTCGCGTGAGGCGACTAGCGGATTTTCGCTCACACGAGGCGGCTCGCCATGCGCGGGCTGCCTCGCTGCCATATGAGCCACTTTGGCATGTGGGAAAGGTTGGTGAGCCCTTGAGCGTCAACGACGACATCTGCGACGTGCCGGGCATGCTGGTGGGCCACGATACGGAGGTCGGCCCCAGCACAGGCTGCACGGTGCTAGTGTGCGAGCGCCCGGCGCGTGGCGCAGTGGACGTGCGCGGCGGGGCGCCAGGCACCCGCGAGACTGACCTGCTGGACCCCAGCTGCGTGGTCCAGGAAGTGCACGCGATCGTGCTCACCGGCGGCAGCGCCTTTGGGCTGGATGCGGCGACGGGTGTCATGGCCGCACTGGGTGAGCGCGGCATCGGCTTCGACACGGGCGTGGCGCGCGTGCCTATCGTGCCCGCAGCGGTGATCTTTGACCTGGGGTTTGGCGATAGCGCGGTGCGGCCCGATGCGGCGGCGGGCAGGCGGGCATTCGCGGCGGCGAAAGCCGGCCCGGTGGCGCTGGGGAGCGTTGGCGCGGGCACGGGCGCCACCGTGGGAAAGCTGAGCGGGCAGGCGAACGCGATGAAGGGTGGCGTCGGCAGCGCCAGCGCGACACTGACCGATGGCCACATGATCGGCGCGCTGGTGGTCGTGAATGCGGTCGGCGACGTGGTTGACCCCGCGACGGGGAAGCGTGTGGCCGGGGCGCGCGGAGCGCCGCTGATCAGGAATACGCCGCTGCCCGCCCCTGGGACGAACACGACACTGGCCGTCATCGCCACGAATGCGCCGTTCTCGAAGGCCGACCTCAAACGTATCGCGATGATGGCGCACGATGGCCTGGCCATGGCGATTCGCCCGGTGCACACGCCGATGGATGGCGACGTCGTCTTCGCGCTTTCCACAGCGGATGCCGGCGAGCCACTTCCCAGTGGACCGCTCGCGAGCTTTCTGCTTGGCATGGCAGGCGCGGAAGCGGCACGGGTGCTCAGCGCCGCCGTGCTGAAGGCCGTGCGCTCCGCGCGAGGCTCGCATGGCATTCCAGGGCTGGGCGACGAGCCGGGCGTGCTCGATTAGGCTGGCTCTGACGCCTCGCCGGGATGCTCGGTGGCCCAGCGCTTGCCATAGGCGATGCGCCGCCCGGTGGAGGGATGGTCGAGCAGGAAGAACTCGACCCACGGGCTGGGCGTGGCATCGTCGAGGTTCTGGTCAGCCAGGCGGTGCATGGCGCTGATAAACGCAGGCGCGTCATGGGTCAAGCTCAGGGCATAGCCGTCGGCGCGCTGCTCTACCCGGCGACTCAGGCCATTGACCAGTGGCAAGGTAACGAGACCAGCGAGACCCAGCACGATGACCAGCAGTGCCAGCGTCGCGGGGTCGGCCAGACCATGGTAGCCCGGCAATGTGGCCACGGCCCAGTCGAGCGCGAGATGCGCGACAAAGAGCGCCGCCAGCATGATGATGGACTGTGAGACGATGAGCAGCACGATATCGTGTCGTACCTGGTGGCCCAGCTCATGCGCCACAACGACTTCGATCTCATCTGGGGTAAACTGGCTGAGCAAGGTATCGCCGATGATGATGCGCCGCGTGCGCCCCAGGCCAATGACGGCGGCATTCGCGGCGGTCGTGCGGCGGCTGAGATCTATCGAGAAGACCTCTCGCACGGGCGTCTTGGCACGAGCCGCCAGCGCCAGCGCGCGCCGGCGCACTTCACCGTCGGGCAGCGGAATGAGCTTGTTGAAGAGCGGCAGCAGCAGCACGGGGGTCAGCTGCACCAGCAGGACTGTCACGACTACGAGCAGCAGGCCGGCCCACAGCCACCAGAGCGTCGGCGAGGTCGCCAGCAAGGCATAGAGCCCGACGATGAGCGCACCCTCGAACGCCAGCCCGAGGACGAAGCCCTTGAGCTCATCGAGCGCCCAGGCTCGCGCGCGCTGAGTCGAGAGACCATAGCGATGCGGCAGGCGATAGCCGCCAAGCCAGGAAAACGGCAGGTCTATCAGCGCCTGCGCGACGAAGAGCGCCACGAAGAAGAGCAGCACCCGCAGCGGCTGCCATCTGGCGAGGGGCTCCCATGAGGCAAACGCGAGGGCATCGCGCAACGCGAAGTGGAGACCGAAAAGGAGCAGCAGGACGAGCCCGGCCGTGACGATGGCCAGGTGCGCCAGCAGCAGCAGTCGTCGGGTGCGCGCATAGCGGCGGGCATCAGCCTCGCGCGTGGGGGCGTCTGGCAAGGCCGCGGGAGGCTCAGGTGCGGGTGACGTCTCGGTCATGGCGCGCCATCCTTTGCTGCGGCGGGCATGCGTCGGGCGAAAATCGCAGCGCGCTAGCCGCGTGTGGCGGGCTTGCGGAAGAGCGATTCGGCGGCGGCGAGTCCCTCGGCATAGCGGCACAGCTGATCTTCGGTGAAGGTGCGGCCACCGCCCAGCTGGGGATGCTCGACCTCATACCAGCCCTGCCGGCTGACGGATTCGCGCACTGAGAACCCCATACGTCGCAAGATATTGACCGCTTCACCCTCATTGAGGATTCGATCCACGCGCATAAATCTCTGGTCTCCCCTGTTAGGTAGGATTACTTGGCGGCCTTGCAGCGCGTGGTGACTTCACAATCCTCGAAGACCTGCACCTGACACGCGAGGCGCACCCGTGGGTCGCGTGCTCCCAGAGGAGCCGGCGTGGCGCCCATGATGTTTTCGAGCGCGGTGCGTGGCGTGATGGCGCTGACGGGGGTCACCGTGATGCGATCAGTCCAGCAGAGGCCGTTGCCGTGGCAGTTGGCGTACTTCGAGAGCCCAAACCACATGCAATAGAGGGGGATGTCATTTTCGAGGGCCGCATAGCGCACCGTCGTACCCGATTCCACCTCGACAGTACGACCCTCATTGACAAAGGTGACCTTAGGCACGGGATTCCCCTTCTGTGGAAGCCAGACGGCAAGCGACGCTGCCAGCACAATAGACCTGAGGTGAGCGCCACGGTGGAGCTGTGGGGCGCTTGTGTGCGAGAAGAGCCGCACGCTCACCCGCTCTCGTCTAGTCTAGCATAGCCCCGCGGACGGGGTCAACGCACCCGGCAAGCGGCCCAATGGGCCAAGTGGGCGAGCGTCCGTTGACAGCATCCGTGCGTCGCAGTAAGGTGGGATGAGTCTAAGCAAGTCAGCCAGGCACAATACCAGTGGCGCCAGTGTAGAGTGAGGTATAACGATGCCACGACACACGTCACGCGACCAAGACCACTATGAAGATGACGATTATACCGGTGAAACCGGCGCCTATGGAGACTATTACACGGAAGAGCGCCCCGGCTGGACGGATGAGCGCTCGATGTCTAGCCGCGCGATGATGCCGGTCGACAGCCGGCGAAACCTGCCCGCGAAGCGTCGTGCGCCGGCCACTGTCATCATCCAGGGCACCGGCTCGACGATGGGTGAGCCGTTCATCCCGCGCCGCAAGCGTCCCCTTACCATGCGGGTGGTGGTCATCACGCTCATGGTGTGTGTGGTCGGCACCGGCCTCTTCGCGGCTGCCCCCCTCGCGGCAAACTCGGGCGCGCTGACGCATACCTTCCGCGCGCTCTCTGGCGCGGTGGCGCTGCGTGGCGATGTCAACTACCGGTTCTACAGCGTTGCGGCGGGTGATACGCCAGAGAGCCTGGCAAAGAAGTTCAACTGTCAGGTCGGCGGCATCTATGAGCTGAATACCATGTATGCCGGGCAGGAGCTCCAGGTGGGTGCGCTGGTCAGGATCCCCAACGACCCCCTGTATGGCAAAGGCTACACCGCCCCGGCGCTCTATAGCAGCGATGGCGCCTATGGCACCACGACCTATGGCACGAGCAGCTGGTCGTCACTCGCGGGTGACCCGCCGCCAGAGGTGTCATGTGGCCCGGATGGCCACGGCACCCCGACCGGCTATCAGCTGCAGGCGCCGAACAAGGGCTCGCACTGGGTGCGCGGCTTCACGTGGTATCACAACGGCGTGGATATGGCCGCGCCTGCCGGCAACACGATCACGGCGGCACAGGCGGGCGAGGTCATCTGGGCAGGCTGGGCCAATGATGGCTTTGGCTTCTCGGTGAAGATCAATCACTGCAACCACGTCTCGACCATGTATGGCCACATGGAGCAGCTCCTCGTGAAAGTGCACGATGTGCTGCGCGCGGGTGACCCCGTCGGGCTCGAAGGCTCGACCGGCTGGTCAACCGGCCCTCACCTGCACTTCATGGTCGAGTGGAACAACGTGCCGATCGACCCCATGCCGTATTACAACTACAGCCAGAATAAGATCGTTGGGCTGGCCTAGCGGCGAGACGCGGGCACCACACGGCTATGCTCCCGGCTTCTCGTCGCTGGGAGGCAGGTTCTGCCAGTGAGCCGCCGCCTCATCCATCAGATCGCGCAGGTGCTCCATCTTGGCGAGCCAGCGGGTGATGTTGGCGCGCTGGCGTGCGTAGCCGTCGGGGTGAAGCTCGCGTACCCACGCGGCGAGATCGTCATCGGTGATGTCGAACCACTTGAGGTCGGCTTGCAGGCGCAGGTGCACCCGATAGGCCGGGTCGTGCTGCTTGCGCGTCGCGATGCCCTCGGGGGTGGCCGGGGCTGCGTCATGCTGGGCCATGTCGTCGGGATGCAGCTCAGCATAGAGGCGGTCGAGGTCGGCGACGCGGAAGAAGTTGCCCTTGCCCACGCCGGGGAGGGCCCTCAGTCGCTTCTCGCGCACGAAAGTGAGCAGCGTGTCGCGCTCCACTCCCAGGCGGCGCATGGCCTCACCCTCATCGAGAAACGCAAACTTACT
>DASWAC010000183.1:0-3732 GCA_036391335.1 Ktedonobacterales bacterium | reverse complement strand
TGCCGCAACGCTCTGGAAGTAAGTATCCAACGTGTCCAGCGCATACGTGGTGGCTGCGGAGGCCACCGCGAGGGCATTGTACACAGTGAGGCGGAGGCCACGCCGAGCAAGCGCGCTTTCAAGGTTGTCCAGTCGTTGACGTAGCAGTGCGACAGCTTGACGAGAGCGTACGATCAGATCACGGTTGGCGATACCTCCATAGAGGTCGTCAAACTCATGACTTGGCCATGGATTGAAGATATCCGCGAGTGTATCCATGCGGAGCCAAACCCCTGATCATCACTCAGGCGAATGCTGACTTAGGCACGTGTCTATTTACCAGCAAGCGCTAGGCCACTTCTGACGAATCAGGGATTGAACCACGACATTAGCGCAGCAATGATCCCTAAAGCCTCGTCCCATCAATGTACAACGGTACGACCTGACGCGGTATGACGAGAGAGCGCTGCCTCATCCTCGTCGGACGCAAAAGGCCCCGAGCAGCGAGTGCCCGGAGCCTCACGTCGTGCGCCTGGCGGCCTATGGATAGATGCCGCGAATCTGCGCAGCCTCGGCCACACGCGAGACGGCCAGCAGATATGCGCCCAGGCGATAGCCGCAGGCATGCTCGTCGCGCAGCCGCTCCACCGCGTGGAATGCGGACACCATCGTGCGCTCCAGGCGCTCGTTGATCTCCTGTTCCGTCCAGAAGTAGTGCATGAGGTCTTGTACCCATTCGAAGTAGCTCACCGTCACGCCACCGGCGTTGGCCAGGATGTCGGGCACGACAGGGATCTCGCGCTCGGCGAAGATCGCGTCAGCCTCATTCGTGGTGGGGCCGTTAGCGGCCTCGATGATGAGCCGCGCCTTGATGCGCCCGGCATTCTCACCGGTGAGCTGGCCTTCCATCGCGGCGGGAATGAGGATGTCGCATTCCTGCTCTAGGAGTGCCTTCCCGTCAATCGCCTTCGTGCCAGGCATCCCCATGAGCTTGCCGTGCTCCTGCACATAGCGGACCGCCAGTGGGATATCAATCCCCTTCGCGCTATAGATCGCGCCGAAGATATCGCTCAGGCCGACGATCTTCGCGCCAGCCTCATGCAGCAGGCGTGCCGTGATGCTGCCCACGTTCCCGAAGCCCTGCACGATGACCTGTGCGCCCTTGAGCTCGATTCCCTGCGCCGCGCACGCCTCGCGCGTGATGATCGCCACGCCACGGCCGGTGGCCTCCACCCGACCATGACTGCCACCGATGGAGACCGGCTTGCCGGTGACGATGCTATCCATTCGCACCCCGTGGTGCATCGAGAGCGTATCCATGATCCACGCCATGATCTGCGGGTTCGTGTTCACATCCGGCGCGGGGATATCCATCTCCGGCCCGATCACCCCCGCGATCTCCGTCGCATAACGGCGCGTGAGACGCTCTAGCTCGCCCTTCGAGAGCTTGTGTGGGTCAACGATGACGCCACCTTTGCCGCCGCCGAAGGGAATATTGACGACCGCGCATTTCCACGTCATCCACATGGCGAGTGCGCGCACCTCATCGATGGAAACCTTAGTATCATAGCGAATGCCGCCCTTGGCGGGGCCGCGAGTGGTGTTGTGCTGGACGCGATAGCCGGTGAAGACTTCGATCCGTCCGTCATCCATACGCACGGGAAAATTGACGCTGATCTCGCGCTTGGTCGTCCGCAGAGTCGCGGCGGTGCCCTTGTCGAGCTTCAGCATCGCGGCGGCGGCGTCGAATTGCGCCACCGCCTCAGCAAATGGATTCGATTCCAGACGTTGCTCTGATTCACTAATGGCCACGATTACAGGTCCTCCCCTGTGTGCTCAGCCAGCGCTGGCCCTGAGAAGCGCCGTTGCTTCTCATTTGAGCGGCTCGTGCCGCGAATGCGGGACAGTGGGCAATTCTCATTGGTGCGGAGGGCGGCTCGTCATCAGTCAACAGGCCACATGTCCCCACGGTACGTCAATAAGCATAGTCTCATGCTGCCAGATCGGCCAGCCACCAGCATCACGGTGGCGCGAGCCGCAACGAGAAGACCGCTGCCTGGGCGGGAGTCTCATAGACGGTAACCATGAGCTCTTCCACATCAGCACCAGCCCCACGCGTGCGCAGCTCGTCGCGAACACCCACCGCCAGATGCTCGGCCAGACGTTCCGCAGTCACGTTATCCGCCGCCAACAGCGCGACAGACCACTTGGGCATCACATAGCGGATCGCCCCCACCCGCGCGAGAAAGTCACGTGCCGCCTCGGGAGCATACACGATTTCCCAGGTGTCAGCGTGCTCGGTGAGGGTCAGGTGAGGGTTTTGTAATGGGAGAATGAACTTGTGGTCCAACGCCTTGCAGAGAGTGCGAATGACATCCTTCATCAGGATGAAGTCGAGCACCATGCTTTGCGCGCTCAGGGGACCGCTCACGTCGAGACGCACCGCGTAGTTGTGTCCGTGGAGTGGCTCGCAATCTCGCTCGAACGTGACAAAATGCGCCGCGCTAAAGTCGAGGTTACTGCCCTCTACGAGCACCTTCCATGGCATGCATGCCTCACCGATTCTCCACCACCCGCACCCGGCTTCCCGGGTGAGCGACTGTTCCCCAGGGAACGTTTCCCCACAGGTGCATGCATTCTAGCACCGTGGCTCGCGCGCTGACAATGGTCAACGCCGATTGGCACGTCGCGGGCTGGGCATGAGTCGTCAGCAGACCGTGACATGTGGCCCTGGTGTGCTCACACTGTGCTACCATGGTCATGCTCTGCCAGGCCGCATCTTCTCGAGTCGTGAGGTGTCAGCATGGTCGCGTCCCTTCCAGGCTTCGCCGCACCGCCCGCATTCGTCACCGTGGATGGCCGCAAGCTCGCCTATACCGAGGTCTGCCCTGCCGAGCCACGCGGCACGGTGCTGCTGCTCACCGGACTGGCCGCCAAGCGCCAGGGATGGTATCACCAGATGGGCCCGCTTGGCGCGCTCTATCGCACCATCGCGATCGACCACCGCGATGCCGGAGACAGTGACCTCACCCCGGCGCCCTACACCACCGGCGATCAGGCCGACGATGCCGCCGAGGTGTTGCGCGCTCTCGGGGTGAGCCAGGCCGCCGTGGTCGGCATCTCGATGGGCGGCTTCGTCACGCTGGAGCTGGCCCTGCGGCATCCCGAGCTGGTGAGCCGGATGACGCTGACATCCACCTCGGCGGGAGGTCCCACCCATGTGCGGCCACGCGTCGCTGACACGCTCTCTCTGCTGCTGGGCCGCATCGGCAGCCAGGAGCCCGGCGCGCGGGCACTGCGCACCTATCGCCGCATCACCGCTCCAGGCTTTGCCGACGCACATCCCGAGGACATGGCGCGGATCGCGCAGATCGGGCGCTATCGCCCGCAAAGCGCCGCTGCCTATCAGCGCCAGTGGCGCGCGTGCCTGGGTCACGATGTGACCACGCGCCTCAGCCAGATCACGGCGCTGGCGCTCGTCATCCACGGCACGGCTGACCCGCTGGTGCGGGTCGAGAATGGCCGCTATCTAGCCCAGCATGTCCCCGGCGCGCGCTATCTCGAATATGCCGGCATCGGCCATGTGCCCATCATCGAGTGTCCCGAGGCGTATAACCGAGATGTCCTGGCGTTTCTGGCCGGATGAGCGCCGCCCCACGTGACGCGGCGCGAAAATGGTATACTGCCTGCGCGAGCGCTGCCTGATGCATAGGCAGCGTACGAGACACGTGGCAGCGCCCTGCCACGACCTGT
>DASWAC010000182.1:0-5222 GCA_036391335.1 Ktedonobacterales bacterium | reverse complement strand
GCGCCATCACCGTGCTGGTGCTCTTCGCCATCATGCTCACCCAGGGCGCGATGACGAAGGCGGGCAATCCCTTCGCGCGGCAGTGGTGGCTAGCGGCGCTCATCGCGGCGGGCCTCTTCGCGAGCCTGGTCTACATCGCCGGCACCAGCCAGCTCGCGCTGACCACGCCCGGCGGCACGGTAAACCTCGCCAGCGCGCCGGCGGGCCAGGGTGGCTCGGTGGTGCGCATCGGCCAGCTGCTCTTCAGCCCGTTCGACTACAGCTATGTGCTGCCGTTCGAGATCGCGTCGGTCGTGTTGCTCATCGCGATGGTGGGCGCCATCGTCATCGCTCGGGAGGACTAAGCGACATCATGGCAGTGAATCTTTACTCATTCCTTGTGCTCGGTGCGCTGCTGTTCGCGATCGGCCTCTTTGGCGCGCTCAGCCGCCGCAACGCGGTCTCGATCCTCATGAGCATCGAGATCATGCTCAACGCGGTCAACATCACGCTGGTCGCATTCGCTTCGGCGTTTATTGGGAAGACAGATGCGGCGGGGCAAGCGGTGGGCGCGCGACTGACCGGACAAATCTTCGCCGTCTTCATCATCACGGTGGCCGCGGCCGAAGCCGCAGTGGCGCTGGCCATGATCATTGCGATCTATCGTCGCCGCAGCACGATTGACGTTGGCGAGATCAATCTGATGCGCTGGTAGGGCTCGCCCCTCATACGCGCGGGCACACGGAGCAGTAATCGATGGATTTTTCCAAACCCGTCCAGCTAGCCTGGCTCGTCCCAGTGCTTCCCCTGGTCGCCCTCATTCTCAACTTCCTCGTCTTCCGCATGATCGAGGTGGCCGGGCGACCCAAGGCTCCGGCAGTGGCTGGCCCTCAGGGGCACGACGACCACAGCGCTGATGCGCCTGCCGCGCCGGCGCCGGCTGACGAGCACGACAGCGGCGGTGGCCACGGTCACGGCGGCACGACACCCTTTTGGGCGCAGGTGGTCAGCCTGGTGGCGCTCGGCGCCATGGTGCTCGCCTTCGCCCTCTCGGTGGCGATCGCGTTGGAGTTCAATGGGGACCCCGGTCTCCAGCAGAGAGGCGTGGACCTCCACCTCTATGAGTGGTTCCACTTTGGCTCACTGACCTATAACATAGACTTCCACGTGGACGCGCTCACGGCCGTGATGCTGATCGTGGTGACAGGTGTCTCGATGCTGGTGCATCTCTACTCCATCGGCTATATGGCCGGGGACCCAGGGTATTCGCGCTTTTTTATCGAGCTCTCACTCTTTACCTTCTCGATGCTTCTCCTCGTGCTCGGCGCAAACTTCCTGGTCCTCTTTATCGGCTGGGAGCTGGTGGGCCTCTCGTCCTACCTGCTCATCGGCTTCTTCTTCAATGCCTCGCCGCCGCCAGCGGGCTCTGAGGTGCCCTATCCGCCGCCGGCCCAGCTCAAGGCATTTGTCACCACTCGTGTGGGTGACTTTGGCTTCCTCATCGGCATCCTGATCCTGTGGGTGACGACCGGCACCTTCACCTTCACCAATCTGAATACGCTGCACGACCATCCCACCACGGCGACTCAGGCGATGGTCACCATCGCGATGATCCTCGTCTTCTGCGGCGCGGTGGGCAAATCGGCGCAGTTCCCGCTGCACGTCTGGCTGCCAGACGCCATGGCCGGCCCGACGCCGGTGAGCGCGCTGATCCACGCGGCGACGATGGTGGCTGCCGGTGTCTACCTCGTCGCGCGGCTCTTCCCACTCTATGCGGAGTTCGCCGGGCCACAGTCGCTCATGGTGGTGGGCGGCATCGGCACATTTACCGCCATCTTCGCGGCCACCATCGCGCTGACGCAGAACGACATCAAGGGCGTGCTGGCCTACTCGACCATCAGCCAGCTTGGCTATATGTTCGCGGGCCTGGCAGTGGCGGAGCATAACAACGTCGGCATCTTCCATCTCTTCACCCACGCCTTCTTCAAGGCGCTTCTCTTCTTGGGCTCGGGCAGTGTGATTCACGCGATCGGCGCGCAGGATCTGCGGAAGATGGGCGGCCTGGCCAAGTGGCTGCCAGTTACCGCGGGTACCTTCCTCATCGCGAATCTCGCCATCTCGGGCATTCCACCCTTCTCGGGCTTCTTTAGCAAGGACCTCATCCTCGAAACGGCCTACACGCGTGGTCACTACCTCATCTATGGCGTGTTGCTCTTCACGGCCTTCCTGACCGCGTTCTACATGTTCCGGCTCTTCTTCATGGCCTTTGGCGGCAGAGGCAGCGCCTGGGCGGGCTTCTGGGGCAACGGGCAGAACTACCGCGGCGAGGGGCATCCGCATGAATCACCGTGGGTGATGACCTTCCCGCTCATCGTGCTCGCCTTCATGAGCATCGTCGCGGGCTTCTTCAGTCTGGGCAATGGCTTCAGCCAGTATCTCACGGGCGGCGCGATCGTCGAGCCGTACCAGAGTCCGTTCGTAAATCCGCTCACCTGGATCAGCGTTGCGGCTGGCTTGTTGGGCATCGCGCTCGCCTGGGGCATGTATGGCCTCGAAGTCGTCTCGCCCAAGCTCTTCACCGAGAATCCGGTGACGCGGCCGGTCTATCTGCTGCTGAAGAACCACTACTACATTGACGAGCTCTATGGTGCGGGCATCAAGTACGGCGTGCTCGGCATCTCGAAGGGCTTCGAGCTCTTCGATAAATATGTCATAGATGGCGTCGCCAACGGCATCGGGAGTCTCACGCGCGGCATTGGCAAAGTGACGAGCCGCTCTGAAACTGGCTTTGTGCAGAATTATGGCGCGGCCCTCTTTGGCGGGGCGCTGGTGCTCATGATTGCGCTATTCGTCGTCGTGAGCGCTATCGGCCACTGAGGCGGGGAGAATACACGTCATGTTTCCATTACTCTCGACGATCGTCTTCGCGCCATTAGTGGGCGCTGTGCTGATCTTGGCGCTGCCGGAGCGCGTCTCGCGGCAGGCCGCCGCAGCCATCACGCTGATTATCTTCGCGCTGACCCTGGCGCTCTATTTCGGCTTGCAGGGCCAGAGCACCGGCACGGTCGCTAACCCAGTCTGGAAGGAATCGCTGCCCTGGATCAACATCCACCTGGGCAATGTGCACTTCCGCATTGATTACGCGCTGGGCACTGACGGGCTGAGCATGCCAATGCTGATCCTGAACGGCCTGCTCTCGTTCCTCGCCGTCGTCAGCTCGTGGCACATCGAGAAGCGCATCAAGTTCTATATGGCGCTCCTCCTCCTCCTCGAATTCGGCGTGATGGGCGTCTTTGCCGCCTTCGATCTCTTCCTCTTCTTCCTCTTCTGGGAAGTGGAGCTCATTCCCATGTTCCTGCTCATCGGCATATGGGGCGGCGCGCGACGCGAGTATGCCGCGTGGAAGTTCTTGATCTTTACCTTCGTCGGCTCGGCGATCACCCTGGCAGGCATCTTCTTCCTCTACTTCCAGACCGGCGGCGCCTCGGCCCGCTTCGAGGATCTCGCCACGCCCGCCGCGCACGCGATGCTCGATGGCTCCCTGCCGATCTTCGGCGGCGCCATCCCTACCGCGCTGGTCATCTTTCTCCTCCTCTTCGCGGCCTTCGCGGTGAAGCTGCCGATGTGGCCGGTGCATACCTGGCTGCCCGATGCTCACACCGAGGCGCCGACGGCGGTGAGCGTGCTGCTGGCGGGCGTGCTGCTGAAGATGGGCGCCTACGGCATCATCCGCATCTGCTTCGGCTTCGTGCCACAGGGGGTGACCCTGGCGGCGACAGTCTTGGGCATCTTCGCGGCCATCAACGTGATCTGGGGCGCGGGCGCCTCGATGGTGCAGCAAGACATGAAGAAGATGATCGCCTATGCCAGCGTGAGCCATATGGGCTACATCATCCTTGGCGTGGCCGCGGCGGCGGCGGCGAGCACCCAGATAGCCACTCAGGGTGACGTGAGCGCCTTCCGCGAGGCCGCACTCACCGGCGCCGCGCTGCAGATGTTCACCCACGGCACCATCACAGGCATGCTCTTCTTCTGCGTCGGCGTCCTCTACGATAAGGCGCATATTCGCGACATTGACGCCTTTGGGGGCATCGCGGCAAAGATGCCGATCCTCGCGGTCTTGTACTCGGTGGCGTGTTTCGCTTCGCTCGGCCTGCCCGCACTCTCGGGCTTCGTCGCGGAGTATCTGACCTTCACCGGCTCATTTGCTTTCCTGCCGGTGCAGACGATCATCTCGGCTTTTGGCGTGGTGCTGACTGCGGGCTACCTGTTGTGGATGCTGCGGCGGTCATTCTTTGGCCCGCTGAACATCAAGTGGACCTGGCTCACCGACGCGACGCCGCGGCAGGCCTTCCCGCTGGTGGTGCTGGCGCTGATCATCCTCTTTATTGGTGTCTATCCCAAGCCGATGATGGACCTGTTAGCGCCAAGCTTGCATCATCTGCTGCAAACCGTCTCGGCAAGCGCGCTGACACGCTAGGTCGCCCAGACAGGAGCTCTTCACGTGCATTCCAACGTAGACTTGACGGCGATCTGGACGCTCGCCCCCGAGCTAAGCCTGGTGGTGCTGGCCTTCATCGTGCTCGTGCTCGATTTCATCGGATCATTGGGCGAGCGCCTGGCATGGTGGGTGGCTCTGCTGGGCCTCGCCATCCCGGCGGGGCTCACGGCCACGCTGGCGCTGCAGACCTTCGGCCCGCTGCCCCTGCCGGCGAAGAGCTTCTATCACATGCTGGTGGTGGATGACTTCTCGCTCTTCTTCAAAGTCCTCTTCCTCGTTATCGGCTTTGGCGTGATCTTGCTCTCGCGGCGCTATGTCGAGAAATATCTGCGTTCGACTCCCGGCGAATTCTACGCTCTCATCCTCTTCTCGCTGGCGGGGATGTCGCTGATGGCTGCCGCGAGCGAGCTGATCACGCTCTATATCGCGCTAGAGCTCACCAGCTTCCCGCTCTATGTGCTGGCCGGGCTGATGAGGCGCGACGACCGCTCCGCCGAGGCTTCCTTGAAGTATGTGCTCTTGGGCGCGATGTCATCGGCGATCCTGCTCTATGGCATGGCCTTCATCTATGGAACCACCGGCACGACGGACCTGCGCGAGATCGCGGCCGCGACGAGCACCATCATCAGCAAGGGGAATCTGCTCCTGCTCTTTGGCGAGGTCTTCGTGTTCGCAGGGTTTGGCTTCAAAGTGTCCGCGGTGCCCTTCCATATGTGGGCTCCAGACATCTATGAGGGCTCAC